>JAHBUW010000011.1 GCA_019637875.1 Pseudobdellovibrionaceae bacterium
ACATGTACTGGAAGACTGGCGGAAACGCCGTCGCCCGCAAGGGTCGGTACACAGGTGCTGCATGGCTGTCGTCAGCTCGTGTCGTGAGATGTTGGGTTAAGTCCCGCAACGAGCGCAACCCCTGCCTTTAGTTGCCAGCATTTAGTTGGGCACTCTAGAGGGACTGCCGGTGTTAAACCGGAGGAAGGTGGGGATGACGTCAAGTCCTCATGGCCCTTATGTCTAGGGCTACACACGTACTACAATGGTTACTACAAAGGGTTCCGAAGCAGCAATGTGGTGGTAATCCCAAAAAAGTAATCTAAGTTCGGATTGCAGTCTGCAACTCGACTGCATGAAGGCGGAATCGCTAGTAATCGCGGATCAGCATGCCGCGGTGAATACGTTCCCGGGCCTTGTACACACCGCCCGTCACACCATGAAAGTCGGTTGTACCAGAAGTCGCTGTGCTAACCGCAAGGAGGCAGGCGCCCAAGGTATGGTCGATGATTGGGGTGAAGTCGTAACAAGGTAGCCGTAGGGGAACCTGCGGCTGGATCACCTCCTTTCTAAGGATGATAATCCAGACAACTTCGGTTGAGCTGGACATTCCTAGGTCAATCACCACTAAGATCTTCGGATCTGAACGGTGATCAATTTCTGTATAATTCAATTCCTAGCTGTTTAGTTTTGAGAGAGCGTTCGGTTCTCGAAAATCACGAAAGTGATGTTTGAGATGTCTGGGCCTGTAGCTCAGTTGGTTAGAGCACACGCTTGATAAGCGTGGGGTCGGAAGTTCGAGTCTTCCCAGGCCCACCAATGGTGGCACAGACAGACGGAACGTTTTGAAATTTGTTGTTCTTTGAAAATTGAATAGATTGTTTGAGATGATTTTTAGCAAGGCTAATTTTAGTTTTAAGCTACTAAGAGCATACGGTGAATGCCTTGGCACTGAGAGGCGATGAAGGACGTGGTAAGCTGCGATAAGCTTCGGGGAGTGGCACACACACTTTGATCCGGAGATTTCCGAATTGGGAAACCACCCGCAAGGGATCTGTTCATGAATTCATAGTGAACAGAGGCTAACGAAGGGAACTGAAACATCTAAGTACCTTCAGGAAAAGAAATCTATGAGATTCCCCCAGTAGTGGCGAGCGAACGGGGAACAGGCTAAACCTAGATCATTAATTTGATCCAGGGGTCGTGGGACTCTAATGTGAGACTTAAGTTGTTAGGAGAAGGCTCTGGAAAGGGCCGCTAAAGAGGGTGATAGCCCCGTAACCGAAAACAACAAGAGCTCTAGGAGTATCCCGAGTACCATAGGACACGTGTAATCCTATGGGAATCAGGGGGGACCACCCTCCAAGCCTAAATACTACTCAGTGACCGATAGTGGACAAGTACAGTGATGGAAAGGTGAAAAGAACCCCGAGAGGGGAGTGAAATAGAAACTGAAACCGTATGTTTACAAGCAGTCGAAGCACTTTATATGTGCGACGGCGTACCTCTTGCATAATGAGTCAGCGAGTGATCTTTGCAGGCAAGCTTAAGCCGTTACAGGTGGAGGCGCAGCGAAAGCGAGTCTGAATAGGGCGTTTAGTCTGCAGGGATCGACCCGAAACCCAGTGATCTATCCATGACCAGGCTGAAGCGAGGGTAACACCTCGTGGAGGGCCGAACTAGTTGGTGTTGAAAAACCTTTGGATGAGTTGTGGATAGGGGTGAAAGGCCAATCAAACTGGGTGATAGCTGGTTCTCCCCGAAATATATTTAGGTATAGCTTTCGGTAAATTGTATCACGGAGGTAGAGCACTGAATGGGCTAGGGGTCCTTACCGGATTACCAAACCCAAATAAACTCCGAATGCCGTTGATATCTACCCGAGAAGGCAGACGTGGGGTGATAAGGTCACACGTCGAGAGGGAAAGAGCCCAGACCAACAGCTAAGGTCCCTAAATCATCGCTCAGTGGTAAACGTTGTGGGGTTACTTTGACAACTAGGAGGTTGGCTTAGAAGCAGCAATCCTTTAAAGAAAGCGTAATAGCTCACTAGTCTAGTGACCCTGCGCGGAAGATACAACGGGGCTAAGCGATGTACCGAAGCTTTGGCTTGTCGTAAGACAGGGGTAGGGGAGCGTTGAAGTGTAGGCTGAAGGTTGACCGTAAGGACAGCTGGACGAACTTCAAGTGATCATGCTGACATAAGTAGCGTTGAACTCGGGTGAAAAACCCGGGCGCCGAAAACTCAAGGATTCCTGGGCAAGGATAATCCTCCCAGGGTTAGTCGGGACCTAAGGCGAGGCCAATTGGCGTAGTCGATGGCAAAACGGTTAATATTCCGTTACCCGATCTAGAATCGTCTCCGGAGGGACAGAATAGGTAATTACAGCCTCTTATTGGATTGAGGTGTAAGTGTGTAGGTGGTGTCGTAGGCAAATCCGCGGCACATAACACTGAGGCACGAATGCGAGGGGCTTGCCCCGGAAGTGTAACAAGCCATGTTCTCAAGAAAATCTTCGGAGATTAGCTAGACGGCCCGTACCGTAAACCGACTCAGGTGAGTGGGGTGAATATCCTAAGGCGATTGGGTGAATCTTGGTTAAGGAACTCGGCAACTTAACACCGTAACTTCGGGAAAAGGTGTGCCCTCGAGAGTGTAAGGACTTGCTCCCCAAGCTTTTGAGGGTCGCAGAGAAATGGGAGTAGCGACTGTTTATCAAAAACACAGGCATGTGCAAAGTCACAAGACGACGTATACGTGCTGACGCCTGCCCGGTGCTGGAAGGTTAAGAGGATTTGTCAGCGCAAGCGAAGCAGAGAATCGAAGCCCCAGTAAACGGCGGCCGTAACTATAACGGTCCTAAGGTAGCGAAATTCCTTGTCGGGTAAGTTCCGACCTGCACGAATGGCGTAACGACTTCTCCGGTGTCTCAACCAAGGGCCCAGCGAAATTGAATTCTCGGTGAAAATGCCGAGTACCCGCAGAAAGACGGAAAGACCCCGTGAACCTTTACTGTAGTTTGGCAGTGATTTTAGAGTTTTCATGTGTAGGATAGGTGGGAGCCTGTGAGACCGGGTCGCTAGATCCGGTGGAGGCAACGTTGAAATACCACCCTTGGGAACTTTGAAATCTAACCTGCGGCCATCACTGGCCGAGGGACACTGTCTGATGGGCAGTTTGACTGGGGCGGTCGCCTCCCAAAGAGTAACGGAGGCGCGCGATGGTACCCTCAGCCTGATTGGAAACCAGGCGTCGAGTGCATTGGCATAAGGGTGCTTGACTGCGAGACCTACAAGTCGAGCAGGTGCGAAAGCAGGCCAAAGTGATCCGGTGGTCCCGTGTGGAAGGGCCATCGCTCAACGGATAAAAGGTACTCCGGGGATAACAGGCTTATTCCGCCCAAGAGTCCATATCGACGGCGGAGTTTGGCACCTCGATGTCGGCTCATCACATCCTGGGGCTGGAGCAGGTCCCAAGGGTTTAGCTGTTCGCTAATTAAAGTGGTACGCGAGCTGGGTTCAGAACGTCGTGAGACAGTTTGGTCCTTATCTTCTGTGGGCGTAGGAAATTTGAGCAGATCTGTCCTTAGTACGAGAGGACCGGGATGGACGAACCTCTGGTGTTCCTGTTGTCGCGCCAGCGGCAACGCAGGGTAGCTATGTTCGGAATGGATAACCGCTGAAAGCATCTAAGCGGGAAGCCAACTGCGAGATAAGATTTCCCGGACTTCGGTCCCTAAAGGCTCCTCGGAGACTACGAGGTTGATAGGCTGTGGGTGTAAGTCTGGTAACAGATTCAGCTGAACAGTACTAATAGGCCGTGCGGCTTTTTATATCTTCTAATTACTTAGTTTTAGAAGGCGTTCATGATCATGTGTCATGCACGTAATTTAATCTAGAGTTAGTCCTTAGCTAAAGATCATTTCAAACAATCATTCAGTTTTCCTAGAACTATGTTCTTTAAAATTTTGCTGGCGTCATTAGCGACGGGGCCACACCTGATCCCATTCCGAACTCAGAAGTTAAGCCCGTCTGCGGCGATGGTATTGCACTGGCAACAGTGTGGGAGAGTAGCACGACGCCAGCTTTTTATTTTGAAAACCCAAATCGAGAGATTTGGGTTTTTTTTTGCCCGAAACTTTTTCGAGAGTCGGCGGGTGCGGATTTGCTTTTCCAGACCTTGGGAGAGCAGGCTGGTCTCAATTCAAAACGTCATTTCACCGATAGAGAGTCGGATGAAAGTTGCGGTTTTGATTCCTTGTTTTAATGAAGAGGCGAGCGTTGCCCAGGTGGTGACCGAGAGCCGTCGTTTTTTGCCGAATGCCGAAATTTGGGTGATCGACAATGCATCGACCGATCGGACGGCCGAGTTGGCGTCTTCGGTGGGGGCGAAGGTTTTGCTTTCGCCGCTGGCCGGTAAAGGGAATGCGATCCGCCACGGGTTTCGGGTTATCGATGCGGACTACTATGTCATGGTTGATGGCGATGGAACTTATCCGATGCGGGAAGCTCCGAAATTATTGGAGCTCGCCCGGACGCAGAATTTCGAGATGGTGGCAGGGAGTCGACTTCAGCGGGCACGACGCGAGGCTTTTCGTCCGTTTCATTTTTTCGGCAATCGTTTTTTCACGGGCCTTGTTGCGTTGAGTTTTGGTTTTCCGGTGCGAGATCTTTTGACGGGTTTACGGGTGTTTTCGCGCCGGTATCGGAACGAAGTTCAGCTGACGTCGCGGGGTTTTGAGCTTGAGACCGAGATGACGGTTCGGGCGATCGCGCAGAATATGGCATTTTGCGAAAAAGATATTTCTTACGTCGAGCGGGTTTCGGGAAGTTCTTCGAAGCTTCGGACGTTCAAAGATGGTTTTAAGATCTTCATGACGATCGCGAGTCTGTTGGCATTCTTCCGGCCGCGCTTTTTCTTCGGCAGTTTGGGAATTTTGTGCTGGTCGATTTGGGCTCTGGCGGATGCGCGATGGGCGATGCCTCTTGCTCCACTGACCGCGGGATTTTTTTTGGCGGCTTTTGTTTTGGATCATCAGCGTCGTCGTGAAAGTTTTCGCCTTCGTTCCGTCGAAGATTCGTCGGCGGATCCATCGTCTTCGGGATCGAAGGCGGCTTAGTTTGAAAAGTCGCGAGAAAGTGTTCGGCGTCGGGGCTTTTTGTTCGCCGGAGTGATCGTTTAGGGATTCGTGCGAGCGGCGGCGTCGATGGCGGCCTCAATTGGCGCGAGGTAGATCGAGGTCGGATTCAGGCGCCGTGCTTCGTTCAGGGCATGTCGCGCACTTTTTACTTCACCCAATGACAATTCGGCGGCCGCGAGGCCGGTCCACGCCTGACTCGTCCATGGCGCAAGCTTCAAACATTTGCGGAATTCGTCGCGCGCTTCGGCGTATCGCCTCTGCGTGTAGAGAAAACGTCCCAGATTGTGCATCGGCAGAGGTTCGCCAGGGTGATAGCTGACGCCGGAGCGAAAACTTTGCTCGGCTTGAGTGAGTCGTCCTTGGCGTTCGAAGGCTTCGCCCACTCGCGTGTAGGCTTCGCTGGAAATTTGTTTGGCGTCGATCGCGTTGGCGCGCTCGAAAGTTTTGATCGCTTCGTCGTCGAAGCCTCCGTGAGAGTACATCGTCGCGATGAGGCTGAGGTTGTAGATTTCCAGCGAGGTTTCGTTCTGCGTGGGCCGCGGCCAGGTCAGTGCCGCGCTGGCCGCGAGCGCGATGCCGATCGTCGCCGCTCGTTTCTTCGTGCAGAAACTTCGGGTCGAAATTCTTCTACTCGCGAGTGCGCAGGCGGTCGCGATTCCGAAGCCGGCCCATGGAGCGAGAAGGATATAGAGTGGTAGTCGATATCGGTCGGTGACATAGAAAATAAGAAGGCTCGCGAGGTAAATGCCGAGGGCCCCCCAGAGCGGAACGCTTCGACGCCACGATGGTCCTCGATAGTGAGAGGCCAGCAGGCCGAAGACGGCGGCGATAAAGATGACGCCGAAGCGGCCCGGTAAGGCGTTCAAGAAGTTGGAATACTCGCGGCGCATGAAGTTCTGATCGTAGTTGTCTGGCGCTTCCCAATCGTTCACGGATCGCCAGAACTTTTCGCCGAGAAGTTCGAGTTCTCGAAGCGGGTTTTCGAGAGCAAATTCAAGCGCCTTGCGGGACCAAAATGCGGAAGCTTCGCTGGGCTTGAGGGGGCGACCCAGTTGGGCCTCGGCGATTTTCTGAGTTACGATTTCTTCCTCTTGGGGATCCGTGGAGATGCCGTGCGGATAGTCCCCACCGCCGCGTGCTTCGGGAGAGTGGCCGATGTAAAGATTGAACCCTCCGGTGGAGCTGATCAGCACCCCATCGCCGCTGGCGAGGTAGTTGTGAGTCAAGCTCAGGGACAGTGGAATCAAGGCGCCGAGGGCGACGGCGGGCCATCGGCGTGGCGCGTAGACCCAGGGAATGAGGGCACCCATGAGGAGGGCGTTCGAGCGGACCAAGGCGAGCAAACCGAGAAGAAGGCCGCCAGCCAATGCGGTGAGGTGCTCGCGAACGACCGAGCCCTTCGGGGACATTTTTGAATCCCGGGCTTGCTGCCAGACCAGCAGTAAGGTGGCCATAAGAAACAGGCCGAGGGTTTCTTTCATGAGAGGGGCGGTGAAGAAGATGAGGGCCGGGCTCAACGCCGTGATCAAGCCGGTCGCGAAGGCTGCCGACCGGCCGAAGATCCTCAGTGTTAAGAGGGCCAAGAGCACGCAGGTTCCGGAATCCAGGGCGGCCTGAAAAATCGCGATACCGGTGGCGTCCATGTTCGGGAGCTTCAGCAAGGCGGCGATCAGATAAGGATAGAGAGGGGCTTGGTAGAAGGCGTTTTCACGAAGCCATTCGCCTTGAGCGATGCGTTGCCCCCACTCCATGTAGGATTTGGCATCGAGGTGGGGCGCGATGGCGAAGGGACTGTGGGTCCACTCCCAGATCCAGAGGAGTCTCGGTAGAAGCGCGGCGAAAAATATCGTCGGAATCAGTGCTCTCATCGCACTTCAATGGTGGGCGAACTCGTCGAGCGCGACAATAAAAAAGGCTTGGTTAATTTTCCGGAGTGGCGGCGGGACGGGCGAGAGAGATTTTGACGGTTTCGAAGCGACGGCCGACCTCAAAAATTTTGTTGGACGTGGCTTGGTCGAAGACGCTGACTTGGAGTTGGATTTGGTTGCGGGCTTCGCCCTCGCCTTCGAACTCGGAGGAGAAGACTTCGATCTCGAGACTTGCGGGAGCATTTTCTTTTTTGTCGAAGCAGCTGGAGATCAACGCTTTCAGCAAATCGGTTTGCAGGCGTTTTTCGCGGTATTTGATGCTGATTTTGCCGAAGGCGGGTGCGATGTTTTCGGCTTCAAGTTCGCCGACCATCTCTTGGCAGACTTGCTCCACGCTGGCGGAAATCTCTTCTTCGGATTTGGGGGCGTACTGGAGAGGGACGTTGGCCTCGGCGGCCGCGGCCGCGAGATCTCCCGGGGAAGGTTCGGGGGGCTTTTCGTCCTTGGCCATACGTTTGACCGAAGGCTTTTTCGTGGGCTCGTCTTTCAATTGGACGACCTCGTAGGCGATGTAGATTCCCAATACCAAGAGGACAAGGCCCCAGATCTTTCCCAGCATGTTGTAACTATCGGTGATTTTCGAAAATTCCGTTAAAGGGCACTTGGACCAAAGTTTCGTCACTCGTCCCAAAATGAGACAGAGTTTAGACAGTCATTTTTTCAAGTCATATTCGGGGTTTGTAAAGAGGCCGGGGTGGCATGCCTTTTGGAATGTCGTGAGACTGAACCACCTGAGGAGTCTGTTATGCGTTGGCCCCTACAAATGATCATGCTTGCCGTACTGGCCGGAGTTTACGCCGCCTGTTCGCCCGTCATGTTCGAAAAGGATGCCGATTGCGGAGTAGGTTGCGTCCGCGTGAACGGAATGAAAGAGATCGAGTACACGGTCGGCGCGAGCGGCGGTAAGGTCGACATTCTTTTCGTCGACGACAACTCGGGCTCGATGTCCTTTGAACAAAATAATATCGCGGCCCGCTTTTCGAGTTTTCTTTCCGCTTTGGACGCGAAACAGGTCGATTACCGTATCGGCGTTATCACGACTGACGTTTCGGGGCCGAACAACGGACCCCGTGCGATCAATGGGAATGGCGCCCTTCAGGACGGCCGTTTGATCGCTTTCTCGAATGGTCAATACTTCCTGGAAAAAGGCACCGCCAATAAAGAGGCGCTCTTCGCCGGCGTCATTCGCCGTGGTGAAACTTTGACTTGCGAGAACTATCTGAACTCGGGTTCCTCTCAGAACGCTTCGGCTTACGCCGCGAATTGCCCGAGTCCGGACGAGCGCGGCATTTACGCGGCTTCGCTGACCGTCGAATCGAATCCTTCGGGCTTCATCCGCGCGGAAGGCAGCTTGGCGATCGTTTTCCTGAGCGACGAGGACGTCCGCTCGTTATTGTACGAGCAGTCACCCGCTTATCGGCTGAACGATCGTGATCTGCCGCAAACGTTGATCCAAATCGTCCAGAACCGTTTCCCCGGCAAGTCGCTGAGCATGCACTCGATTATCGTGCGGCCCGGAGAGCTGAAGTCGGGTTACAGTGCGGCCGATGTCGCGCAGAAGATCTCGCAGGTGATCACCGGTGACTACAATATCTCGGTGAACGCTCAGAATCGCCCCGAGAACTTCTTCTACGGCGCGGATATCTCTTGTTTGAATCAACAAGGGAGCCAGACAAACCAAGTTTCGGGTTCGCAAGGCTATCTCTACTACCTGGCCGCGAAGATGACCGGCGGCGTGGTGGGTGACATCTGCGCCAATAACTACGGATCGCAACTTTCGGCGATCGGTACGAATATCGGCGAGAAGGTGAACCAGATTGCGCTGGCTTGTGAGAATCCCAAGATCCTGGATCTGCGCTTCACCAATCAATCGGGCGCGCCGACCGGAAGCGTGCAAGGTTCGAACTTCGTCTTCAATCCGGAGCTGACCTCGGGGCAGACGGTTTACCTGAAGATCGAATGTCCCGACAATATGTAATCGGGATTCGAATTGCGGTTTCGGACAAATAAAAAAGCCACCTTGCGGTGGCTTTTTTCGTTTCAATCGGAAGCGAAACGCGACTACTCGATCGAGCGGAGCGCGTTGTCCAGGTGAGTGGGAACGCCGCTGGTGAATTTGATTTCCACGCGACGGTTCGGGCTGAGTTCTTCCTGGGAAACGAGTTCGCGCGACGCGCGGCCGGCGACGACCAATTTGTTCGCGGGGACGCCTTGTTGCTCGAGGTAACGTTTCACCGATTGCGCACGCGCCACCGACAGACGTTCATTCAAACGCTCGGGACCGGTGGGGTCCGTGTGGCCCACCAGGGTTACGCTGCGGTACTGGCTCGCGTTGTTCTTCAAGAGCGAAGCCACGCGACGCAGGTAAGTGCGGTCGGGAGCGCTGAGCTCCGAGCTTTGCAGCGCGAAGCGCGCCAGGGGTTTTTGCTCGGGCAGAGTCGCTTGCGCCTGGCGGATCAAATGATCGGCCGCCGCGGGCTCTTCTTCGAGCGCGAGGGGTTCGCTGGTCTCGGGTTCGCCGCCGAAGCTGATCTGCAGATTCGCCATCATGACGAGGACCTGCTCGTCACGGATATCGAGATCGGTCATGACCGTCGCACCGGCACGCAGAAGTTGACCTTCCCAAATGAAGTCTTTGTTCGCCGCCGCACCGATGAAGCTGGTGAAGTTGGTGTTCGCGCTGCCGTAACGAGCGGAATCCGCAAGGTACGTATTCATGATCGGACCCAGCTGCCAGCCCAGACCCATTTGGTAACGAGCCGAAGCTTCGACCATCGGGAGCGTCGAGTTGCGACCGGCCGACATGAATTGGTGCTGCAAACCACCGCCGATATCGAAGACCCATTGAGCGTCTTCAGTGTAGTAAGAGCCGAGGGCTTTGATGCTTGTGGGAAGTCCTTCGACTTCATGACGTCCGCCGCTCGACATGAAGCCGCTGCTCATACCGACGAAGGGTTTCCAGCCTTCCGAGAGGTAGGACTCCGATTGGTAGAGTTCAGCACGCGACGCGCCGTCTTGTGCGTGGACGAAATTGCCGGTCAGCAGGACCAAAGTTGCGAGAAGAATAGAACGCATGGACGTCTCCTTATGAATACTGAATTTTTGCCCGCCTTCTTTGGCGGTAGCAACAAGTCCAGGTCGGAGAGCCGAGATTGACTCGATCTGTTATTTTTTTGCCGAAGCGATCGCCACGATTAAGGACTTATGAATGTCCGAAAGGGTGAAGGGGATATTCACGATGCCTTTGATGGAGGGCGTGAAGTTCGATTCGACTTGAATGTTCTGCCGGGGATCGTTCATGAGGACCACCGGGACGCCGAAGTTCATGTTGTCCTTCTGCGAAGTCGCGTACATGAACTCGTCGAGAAAGACTTCGGACTCGGATCCGAGAATCATCGCGGAGAACTTTTGCCGATCGATCTTTTGCAGAACGTCCTTTTGCTTCATCGAAGCCACGATGCGCAGCCCCTGAAGGTTTAAATAACAGCTGACGAGCTGGTACAGGGTCGAGTCCGTGCAGTGAAAGAGGATCGTCAGGTTTCTTTGCATTACGCCCTTTTCAATTCAACAGTTACTGAGTCAAAATAGCAAAGATGTCGGGCAAACCACAGATCTTTTTGTTAGGACCCAACGTTCCCGGACTTGAAGGCGTCTTCGAGCGTCTGGCGGATGTCGGATACGATCTTACGCCGCTCGACGAAAACGCGAAGGCATTGAAGGGCGTCGCGGTTCTGTCCATCGGTCGCGACACGGATTTCCGTCAGCTTGAGGAAAGTCTGACTCGACGGCGCAAAGCCAACTCGCAGATGGAATGGATCGCGCTGTTTTCCGGACGATTGAAGCTGAAGCTTCACTATCTTCACGGTTTGGGTTTCAACTCCATTTACCAAATCCCGCTCGACGAGGAGTTGTTCACGAATCGGGTCTTCGAGATCGAGCCCCTCGTCATTCCGCAGAAAGAGCTGAAGTTCGATCACCTGCTGCGCGTGAACTTACCGCTCTTGCGTGAGCTGGATCGCGCTCCGTTCGACGTTTTCATGTATTTGCCTTCCAATCGCCGGATCATGTTGTATTTCCGGGAAGGTCATCCCGTCGAGCGCGCCCAGCTCGAAAAATTTGAGAAGCACAAAAACTATTCGCTCTTCATCCGTAAGTCCGACATCGCGAAATATAAGAGCTTCACGTCCGATTCTTTGCTCAAGATCAAGGCCGCCGAGGGACTGAGCGACGACCAGAAGATCGCCACCATCCAGGAAAACGTGCAAATCATGATGGGGCCGTTCTTTGTCGACGGAGAGTTGAGCGATGAAGAGGGGCGGCAGACCGTTCGCCAACTGCAAGAGTCTTTGCGAGGGCTGCAGATGCGCCCGAACCTGGAGCGCGAAACTCTGGAGTCATTGGAAAAGCTGGCCTCGCAGAAAATGACGAATGCGAGCCACTCGAACAATGTCGCGGCTTATTGCGCGCTTTTCGGAATCGCGTTGGGGATGAAGAATATCGACGAACTCCGTTTGGGCGGGCTGCTGCACGACGTAGGATTGGCCGATATGCCGGTTGAACTTTTGGGCCGTGACGAAAAGAAAATGTCGGCCGAGGATCGCGCGCGCTACCATCTGCACCCCGGGAACGGGAAAACGGACGTCATCAACCGGAACGTACCGGTCACCGAAACCGTCCTGAATATGATCTTGCTGCATCATGAACGGCCCGACGGATCGGGATACCCCTACGGTAAAAAGAAGGACGAGATCCCCGTCGAGGCACAGATTTGCGCGTTGGCCGATGAGTTCGATAAGCTCACGAGCCTGCGCGAGGGCTATCTCTGCTATTCGGCGCGCGACGCCATGTTATTGATTTCGGGAAAACTCGGAGAGCCGCCGTTGCCGGTCTTCAATCCCGAGGTGCACCAACCCATCATCGATTTCTACTTGAGTTCACCTCAAGAAAAGGGAATCGCGACGGGAGCGCCCGCTACGGGCGGGGACGCGGCTCACGGACAAGTGATCTTGCGGGCGCGTCCCGGGACGGTGGAGCGGAAGAAGTTCAACGATCCCGTTCTATTGAATGATCTCGTGCCGCAAATGCCGCCGCTGCCGGAAGGCAAAATGCCCATTCCGGAGGACATTTTGCCTGAGGTTGTCGCGCTCGAAAAAGAAACGGAATTCTACTTCTTCGAGATGAAAAGCTGACCTGAGGCTATCGACCGCCGACGGCGCCTTCCCCGCGGGCGTCAAAGGCGCCCTCTAGGCGTTGCGCCTTCGGCTCCCACATCACTCCGTAGGCTAATCCTTGCCAGCCCGGTTTCACTTCGTGACCTTTTTTGCGCAGGCCATCGAGGACTTCGGGCGCGAAACGTTTATCGTCGATGAAAACCGTATTGGGTCGGAACTGATGGTGCACGCGCGGAGCTTGCACCGCAGAGTCGATGTCCCATCCCGAAGCGAGCGTGCGGTAGAGTGTGTGATAGACCGCCGTGATGATGCGCGGACCGCCGGGCGCACCGACGCTCATGACGATCTTGCCGTCTTTTTCAACGAGCGTCGGGCTCATCGAACTGAGGGGACGCTTTCCGGCTTGCACGCGATTCGCGTAGCCCTGCACAAGACCATACATATTGGGCGTGCCGGGCTTCGTGGTGAAGTCGTCCATTTCGTTGTTCAGCGTGATCGCGTATTTGTCACTGGCGAGTCCCGAACCGAAGTTGCCGTTCAGGGTGACCGTCATCGCCACCGCATCGCCATCCTTCGTGATAACGGAGAAGTGCGTGGTCTCGTTCGACTCCGGGGCCTGCGGGACTTCATCCGGAAGCGGCGCCAGCGGTTGAGCCTTTTCCGTAGAGATCCCTTTGACGAGCTCGTCGATGTTCGCGCTTGCGAAAATCTGCTCGAGAGGGTTCGCGTGGAAATCGGGATCGCCGAGAACGCTGCGGTAACGGAAAGAGCGATTCAGGATTTCCGAAAGCAAGTGGGACTCTTCGATGCCGAGCGCGGGTTTTTCGAAGGGTTTCAGCTTTTCGGTCAGTGCCAGCGCGGTTTTCAGCACGACTCCCGAGCTGGAGGGCGGGGGCATGAGGTAGAGCTTGTAGCCACGGAATTCGGTTTCAATGGGCTTCAGCCAACGGACCTTGTAATCCGCCATATCCTGCATCGTCATGACGCCGCCGTTTTTACGAACGGTCTCGACGATGTCTTTGGCGACATCGCCCGTATAAAAGCCTTTGGCCTTTTGCGAACGGTAAAGCAGAAGGGCTTTCAAAAGATCCGGCTGCTTCTGGATCTCGGTGGGAGCGAAATCTTGTCCTTTGTTCAAGAAGACGGCCTTCGCTTTCGGATTGAAGCGCGACTTTTCGTTGCCGACGACGTCGACCCATTTGCGGGTGACACGGAAACCTTCACGGCTCAGGCGCAGGGCGGGACCGAAGAGATCTTTCCACGCGAGCTTGCCGTACTTTTCATGAAGCGCGACGAGGCCGGCCGGAATACCGGGCGTCGCGACCGCCAGGCCGCCGTCGATCGAAGATTTGCCGGGCTCGGTATAAGTTTTGGGGTTGGTGGCTTTGGGAGCGGTTTCGCGGAAGTCGATGACCTGTGTTTCTTTCCCCATACGCACGACCGCAAAGCCGCCGCCGCCGAGGCTCGCGTAGTTCGGTCCGGTGACCGTCAGTGCGAGGGCCACCGCCACCGCGACGTCGACGGCGTTGCCGCCTTGGTCGGCGATGATGAGGCCGGCTTCGACCGCTTCGGGGTGGGGGCCCGAAATCAGCAGGTTTTTACCCGCGCTGGGAAGGGCAAAGCTCTTCGTGCTGACGAAGAGAAGTTGCAAGGCAAGTAAGAGACGGAGAGTTTTCATGGGTTGGTCCTCACGGGAAAATTTGACTCTAACAGTCGTGGTGGGGTGGTTCAATCTGATCGGTCGCGGCAAGCAAGCTTTGCGCTTGAATGGTGCCAATCTGGACTGTTAGCTCAGCCCCATTCACGTTGATCCGGAGGGGGAATCATGAAAATTCGGAAACTGATGCTGGTGGTTTTGGCGATGACGGCTTGCGGAGCGAATGCTTTCGCCCGTCCCTGGGACTCGGTCGGAGTTTACTGGCGCGAAGCGAAAACCGTCGTGCAGATCAACGAGGGGAACGCCAACGTCTGGCCCGGCTCGCGGCTGCATGCTTTGATGGACGCCATCGGTGCGGATGCGAATTGGGATTTCGTGAATGCGACGGAGACCGTGGTCATTCGTTGCGGCCGTAACACGACCGCGGCGACCTGCACGTTCCGTTTTGTTTCGGGAGTCGGCGTTTCGAGCGAGCCCCGTCAGATCACGGCGATGGTGCCGCTGACCGAGCTGGCGTCGGCGGGTTTCAACGCGAAAGTCGCGGAGTTTGCGCCGGTCGAGTTCTTGAATTCGAACGGCGATCGTTTTGCCGCCGAGATCTCGGCGGGCGAGCTGCGCATTCGCGCATCGAAGCGTTAAGGAATCAAAGACATCACGATAAAGGCGGCAAGGATCACCAAGTGCACGGCTCCTTGCAGGGCCGTAGTGCGCCCCGTTCCGAGCGTCAAACCGCCCGTAATGAAGGTCAGAAGCAGAAAGGCCGTCCCCTTGCCGTCGAGGCCGAGAGTCAGCTGGCGCTCGGTGAGGATTGAGTACACGCTGACGACAGGAATGGTCAGCGCGATACTGGCCGCACCCGAGCCCAGCGCGAGATTCAGACTGGTCTGGAGCTGATTCGCCCGGGCGGCGGAGATCGAAGCCCAAGTCTCGGGAAGCAGAACCAAAATCGCGATGACGATACCGACCGCCGCTTTCGGCGCCCCGATCGCCGCGATGCCGCTTTCGATGGCGGGGCTGAGTGATTTCGCGAGACCGATGACCGCGACGAGGCTGACGACCAGAGCGATAAAGCTGATGGTCGCGGCGTGCGCGGAGGGAAGATGGGAAGATTCGGCGTCGGCGGGGGCTTCGGGCTCGAAGTAATCGCGGTGGGTTTTCGTTTGGAACCAGACGAGGGCTCCGTAAAGAGAGAGCGCTGCGACCGAGGCGAAGATCAGTTGTCCCACGGTATATGTCGCATCGCTGGTCGAGGTCGTGTAGTTCGGGAGCACCAAGGTCAGTCCCGAAAGCACCGCGAGGACGGCGAGGAGCGAGTTGGCTCCCTGAAGATGGAAACCGAGTTCGCGATAGCGAAGGCCGCCAAGCAGAAGGCAGACCCCGACGATCCCGTTCGTGACGATGATGACCGCAGCGAAGACCGTGTCACGCGCTACGACCGCGGAGGTGTCGCTGTCGTTGGACATCAGCGAGACGATCAAACCCACTTCAATGACCGTGATCGACAGGGCCAAGATGAGTGCGCCTAATGAAGGCCCCACTCGCAGCGCGATGATTTCCGCGTGGTGGACCGCCGTCATGACCGCGACTCCCAAGAACAAGAGCGCGACGCCTAAGACTCCGTAATTTGTCGTGCCCACGGAGAAAACGACGAAGACGAGGAGTAGGGAAATGGCGCTAAGGACATGGGTCATGTCAAAGAGGCGCTGGGGTTTCGCGGGCATTGATCCTCCGTTTTGGTGGTGCACCCTAACAGGCGCGCGGTGGAGGGGTCAAAACCGCGTCGGGGTTTTTCACTCACTTTCGGGCTCAATGTTTTTTTATTTTCACGGGGCAAGGTCTTGATGTTGCGTGTCTAATTCGTACGCAATTTTAGCGGCGGATCTGATCGAAGAGAATGAAGAGTCCGACGAAGAGCACGAAATAACCGAAGCCCTTCTTCAATTTATTTTCTTCGACCCGCGCTGAAAGTTTCCGGCCCACGAGGAGCCCCAAGACTCCGAGTCCCGCAACCGAAAGGAGAAGCGCCCAGTTCATGGATGGATGACCGAGGCTCAGGGAAAAACCGAACAGGGAGTTGGCCGCGATGATCGCGAGGGAGGTTCCGACGGCCGTCCGCATCGGTAGATTCAAAAGGATCACGAGCGCGGGAATGATCAGAAAGCCTCCGCCGGCGCCGACAAATCCCGTGACGAAGCCGACCAGGAGTCCTCGTGAGGCGATCTGTGTGAGGCTGGGGGCTCGAGGCTCGGTCTTCGGTGAGTCTTGGGGGAGGGGAGGTTTATTGGGTGATCTGATCATCGAAAACGAGGCGATCACCATCAGGGCGGCGAAACTCGCTAAGACCAGCAGCTCTTTGGTGAGCGTGAAGTCGCCGAGGCTCATGAGGAGGTCGGGAATTTGGGGGAGGAGGAGATGGCGTGCCAGATAAACGCCGAGAAAGCTGGGAACCGCGAACAGGAATCCGCTGCGGAAATCGATGAGTCCCTGACGGGCGTAAATCAAACCACCAACCGTCGCGGTGGTGCCCACGATGAACAGAGATTCGGTCGTGGCGATGAGGGCTTCTTGCTTGAAAAAAAACATGAGAATCGGGACGGTGAGAATTGAACCCCCACCGCCGATCATTCCCAGAGTGACACCCATCAAAATGGCGGCGAGGTAACCAAATATCTCCATGAGTCCTACCTACGGAATTTGAAGCGGAGGTTGACCCACTTGAAAACGAGCATTCCCAGAATCATGCCCGCGACGAAAACAAAGGGACGGAGTTCGAAGCTCGCGAGAGCCGTGATCCCGGGGCCGGGGCAGTAACCCGCGAGTCCCCAGCCGACTCCGAAAATGACCGCCCCCGCGATGAGGCTGGGGGTGAGGGGTGAGTTCGGCGGGACCTCCCACTGCGCCGAAAAAAGCGGTGTCTGGCGCCGACGAATCAGTCGGTACGAAATGAGGTGAAGCCCCACGGCCCCGAGCATAACGAAGGCGAGAGACGGATCCCACGCCCCGAAAAGATCCAGAAAGCCCAAGACCTTCTGCGGATCCGTCATGCCCGAGATGCCGAGTCCCAATGCGAAGAGGAGACCCACGATGAAAGCACCGACATTGTTCTTCATGGAATCGCTCCGAGTGATCGCAGCAGTGCGACCGTGAGGATTCCCGCGCCCATGAAGGCGCCGGTCGCGACGAGGGACCGAGGGGAAAGGCGGCTAATTCCGCAAATTCCATGTCCACTGGTGCAACCACTGCCGAGAACCGTGCCGAAGCCAACGAGAAGGCCGGCGGCGAAGACGAGCCCATCGGGCGCGAGGCCCGCCGGACCGAAGCTTTGCGGCGCGAAGAGGCGAAGGGCGATTCCGCCGAAGATCAGTCCGAGAATGAAGCTGAGCCGCCAATCGCGTTCACGGGGATTTCGCGTGAAAAGACCGTAAAAAATCCCGCTGATTCCCGTGACTCGACCGTTCCATAAAAGCATCAAAGAGACGGCCAAACCGATCAAGCCGCCACCCGCGAGGGCGTTCCACCAAGCGCTATTCACGAGATCTCCTTGTTAGTTCTTTTCCGTGCGGTACTTCAGGTCGTTCCATTGAAGCATGCCGCCCACCATGTTCGAGGTGAATTTGTACCCCTGCTTGATGCTTTCGGTGGTGGCTTGTCCGGATCTTCCGCCGCTGCGGCAGACGAAGACGATCTCCTGAGAACGTTCACCGTTTTCCAGGAAGCGCGTGAGGGCTGGCCCCAAAGGAATGAGTTCGGCACCTTGGATATGCCCAAGCTCGTTGTTGAATTCGTCGGGGTTGCGAACGTCAATGAGTCGAACTTTTCCTAAGGCCTCGTGGACTTTTTGGACGGAGACTTCGGGAAGGCCATCGTTCATGGAGGGGTGGATTTCGCGCTCGTCGCGAGTGATCCCGCAGGCCATATTCGCCGGAACCGCCTCGTGGATTTTTTTTGGATTGGCGAGTTTCAGCTCGGCCATGGTTTGGATGAAGTCGCTTTTTGACTTCGCTAGTCCCAGGCGAGGATTAAATTTCTTTTCGAGCTCGATGGTGGAGGCGGTTTGCCCACGGTAGTCGTGGCCCGGGTAGACCTGCATTTTCTCGGGGAGGGAAAAGAGCTGTTGGTGAACGCTGTCGTAGAGTTTTTCCGACGAGCCTTGCTGAAAGTCGGTTCGCCCGGTACCGCGAATGAGCAAGGCATCTCCCGTAAAGACACGGTCGCCACAAACGAAACTCATGCAGGTATTCGTATGTCCCGGCGTGGACAGGGCTTTGATCTTGACCTCTCCCAACGCGAGCTCTTGACCGTGGGTCAGGGCGATGTCCACGCAGTCGACCTTCGCGGTCGCGCTGACGGCGGACTTTGCGCCGGTTCTTTTGCGCAGTTCGCCCGCGGCGGTGATGTGATCGGCATGGATATGGGTGTCGAGGATGTACTTGAGCTTCACCCCGAGCTCCTCGATGAGTTTGAGGTCCCGCTCGATCGTTTCGATGACGGGGTCGATAAGGGCGGCCTCTTTCGTGAGGGGGTCCGCGATCAGATAGGTGTAGGTCGATGATTCACTTTCGAACAGCTGATAGAACAGGGGATTGTCTTTATTCATTCGGCCCTCTTTTTATATTGATATATTCTAATATTATAATATGATCAAGTCATGAAAACAACCGGCGAACAATTGGCGGCGCAATGTGAAACGGTTTCTGGCCTTTTGAAGGCCATTGCCCACCCGCAGCGGCTGAAGATCCTGTGTCGTTTGTCGGAGGGGTCTTGCTCCGTGTCGGAGCTCGAAGACTACTGCGGGGCCTCGCAGTCCTCCGTGTCCCAGTACTTAGGTAAGATGAAAGCCGAAGGTCTACTGAAGTCTCGTCGGGACGGGAAACAGATCTTCTATGAGATCGATAGCAAGGACCTTCTAAAGATGATGAAGGCGATGCAAAAAATCTTTTGCGAATAGTCGCGAAGGACAACTCGTTGAAGGAGTCGGTGATGACAAAGAATATTCACTCGGTTGAAAGAGGCGCTCGCGTCGTGATCGGTTTGGTTTTGGTGGCGATGGCTTTCGTGGGCCCGGCGAATCCGTGGTTCCTTTTGGGGATCGTGCCCCTCGCGACCGGTTTGATCGGATGGTGTCCGCCGTACGCGCTCCTCGGCATCAGCACCTGCAAGTTGGGGACACCCACCGACGGCGAGGCGAAACGTTCTTAGTTCAGGCGTATCGCGAACGCGCGGCCTAGCGAAAAACGGCCTCGATATTATGACCATCGGGATCGATGACGAAGGCGGCATAGTAGCCCGGGCTTCGGAGTCCGGGCGGGCCATTGCAGACCCCGCCCGTGGCGGTCGCTTGGCGATGGAATTCGTCGACTTGGGCCGCGGACTTGGCGCTAAAGCAAATATGCATCGCCGGCTTTGTGGGGGCTCCCGCGGTCAGCAAAAGATCATCCGATTTGTCGGTGCGCAGACCGAAGCCGAAGATGCCGCTTTCCTTGTTCTCCGTGGTGAGCAAGAACCCCAGGGGGAGTAGGCACGCCGAGTAGAACTTCAGCGACTTTTCGTAATCATTCACGCGGTATTCGACATGATCAAAAAACATGGGGTCTTCCTGGTCGAAAGATGGGGTCTTGGATGGGAACGCGCCGACGGTTTTGAAAGTTGGTCGGGGAGACAGGATTCGAACCTGCGACCCTCTGGTCCCAAACCAGATGCGCTACCAGACTGCGCTACTCCCCGACGCTGTTAGTATGAACAGAGCCGGGTATCGCTAGGCAAGCCAAAAATCTATTCGCCAATTCGGCGTTGGCTTCCTAACATAGCGATGTGGAGCAATTTCTGAATCAAATTCCGAAACCCTTTCTGGTGGTCGTCGCGTTGATCGCGGGGATTGCGGCGATCATCGCCACGAATCCGCAGTACACGGCCTGCCAAGCGCAGACCGAGATCTTTCAGAAGTCGGTGACGCAAGAGATTTACGGTCGTCGCGGTCAGCGGATGGGTTTTTCGCCGAAGGTGGCGGGGCAGATTTCGAGCTGTAAACAGGGGAACGGCCCCGGGGGATGTTTCGAGCTCTTCCGCACCTTGCGCAAAGTTATGCGCGAGCTGCGGCAGTTCGATGAATCTTGTAATGCGGACCTCGCGGCGATCGGCGAAGTGCGGGCCGCGATCCAAAGTCCCATGGGCCTGATGGTGCAGGTGGCGTGGGGCGAGCAGCCTCCGGAAAGCACCGAGAAGCGCTACGGTTGGTTCGAGGCTTCGGACGTCGCGCTGTTTTGCCAATTGCGTGAAAGTTACCTGCGTCTTTATGGCGAAGAGGAGTTCACGAATTTTCGGATGCAGGTGATGTCCACGCTGCCGGGCGAGGCGCCGACGTTCGAGAACGGTGTGTGCTCGAACTGCGAGTACCGGAAGAAGGCTCCGGCGGTCATGTCGCCCGAAGAAATCCACAAGCTGAGTTTATTTGCGGCTCCGTGCAGCCGGATGAACTACTAAGCCGAGATCTCGTCTTCCAAAAGCTCCAGCGATGACCAGCGCGCGCGTCCGTTGAGGAGATGGACATGGCCGCAAAGAACGAGGTCGGCATCGTGACGGTGAATGGCGCTGAAAACTCCATGCGTGAGTGGCTGAATGAACCAATCTTGAGGATTGAGACCGAACTGCGAGAGTTGTGTGCGCAGCTCCATTGACATTTCTTGGGGTGAAACCGAAAACGACAGGGATTGCATAGAGACCTCCGATGCCAGATCCCCTTCGCAATCCCAATGCCGGACGCCTCGGACGTCCGGAGGGGCTGAGATCGAAGGAGATGGGGTTTGAGGTGTGATCGGGAAGGACGCCGTCCCCGATCACGGAAAATGCTGTCTTAAGTCAGAGAAGGCGTGGAATGAGGTTTGAGATGCGTCTACAGCGACTGAGGCCCTGGATTGAGTTGGTTCTTTTGGGCCTTCATATTGTCGCGGTGATCTTTATTTTTAAGATCATCGAGGATCGGAAGGTCGCGGGCGTGGTGGCCGGAGCCTTATTTCTGGAGATCGGCCTGCTGACGATGTTTTTGGAGTGGAAGTGGGGGCGGAAGTGGGGATCCCTCGCCTTTTGGGCGGCGGCGATCTTCTTCCTGGGCTCGGCGGTTCCCGTGATGGGGCTTCGGCTCACGCACTGGGAGATGGCGTTTGACGACATCCAGTGGCTGGGCGTGACCGGGCGTCAGCTCCATCAAATGGGCAACGGCACCTATATGGCGATGCTGCTGATGGCGGTGGTCGAAGGGCTGCGTGATCGTTGGGCCTTGCGTGGGGCGCGAGGACGCACACGTCATTGACCGCAAAAAGAAATGGCCGCGATGTCAGTGACATGCGGCCATGGCCTGATCTATCTCGTAAAAGACACGTCACGGCTTTCACCAGTGACGAGACGAAGACTAGATTTCGAAGGGAACCGGCGAGATCGACTCGGCACGGTTGAAGTAGTCGTAAGCATCCGAGCCCGAGGGCAGCAGAGCCAAGTTGCGCGCCTTTTTCACAGCGGCCGCGACTTTCTTCTGTTGAGCGATGCTCAGTTTTGCGATGCGAGCGGGAGTGATCTTGCCGCCGTCGCTGATGAAGCGTGCGAGGCTGACGGGATCTTTGTAGTCAAAAGTTGTATCTCCGCTGAATTCCTGGCGGTATTTACCGCGTCCACCTTTTCTCATGTTCCAAGGCCCTTTCATTTTTACGAGACGGTTCTTGTACGTGGGCTGGGCGGCGAAAGCAAGAGGTTCTTGGCGGGGTGGTAGGGGCTTCTGGGAAACGGATTTGGGGGCCGGAACCGGGTTTGCGGCCAATAGGGCGGACTTGAGGCCTTTTCGGGATTGGATTTTTCGTTTGCCATCCCTGGCTTTCTTATTTAGATGTGTCAATTCTTTGGATTTCTAGAAAGAGGAACTTATGAGCCGCTGCGAACTCACTGGCAAAGGACCTGTCGTTAAGAACTTGGTCAGCCACTCGAACATCAAGACGAAATCGACCGCTTTGCCGAACGTTCAGAAGAAACGCCTGTTTAGCCGCGTTCTGAACTCCATGGTTCGCCTGCAGGTCGCGACCAGCGCGATCCGCGATATGGAACACATGGGCGGTTTCGACGTTTTCATTCTGAATCAACCGACAAAAACTCTCTCGCCCCGCGCGCGTGAAGTTCAGTCGCGTATCCGTCGCAAGATGTCGTCGAAAAAGAAGACCGCGGCTCCCGCGACTTCGGACGCTCCCGTGACAGAGAAAAAAGCCGCTAAAAAACCTGCCGCTAAAAAAGCGACGAAGAAGTAAGCTGAAGGAATTCCGCCATGAAATTGAAAATCAAAAAAGGCGCGACTGTTCAAGTGAACGCCGGTTCGGATAAAGGCAAAAAAGGCAAAGTCATCGAAGTCAGCCCCACGCTCATGAAAGTGAAAGTGGAAGGCGTGAAAGTGATGACTCACTTTGATAAGAAAGATGGTCTGAAGAAGCTGGAAGGTTTCATCGACTACTCGAATGTCACGCTGGTCGAAAGTGCTGCTCCCAAAGGGAAAAAAGGCGCTAAAACCAAGTCGGCAGGCAAATCCGCCTAGTTTCGGCTGGCCTCGAAAGCATTTATCGTTCAAAATGGGCTGCGATGTCGGCCCATTTTTTATTTCTCCCTACTCCTCTGAGATTTGTCGTTCTGTGCTTGGTGATGAGCCTGGGCGCGGGCGGAGTTTTCGCTCAGGGGCAGTCCGTTTCTCCGCAGCAGTCGTCGGCGACTCAGGTCGATAGTGATGACGAAGGCTTGGCGCCGAAGAAGTCCGGTAAAGGTACGCATCCCGACGATGGTTCGGATCTCGGCGAAGTGACGCTCGGGACGCTGGAACAGAAACCGATTTATTGGATGTGTCGCAATCACAGTATCGTGCGCACTTTGCAAATCGAAACCCGTGACGGGGGCTGCCGGACTCATTACGGAAAAGACGGCGTTGATCGCGTGGTCAGTCAGTCGCAAACGCCTTCGGGCTGTGTCGGCGTTTTTTCGAATATCCGTCGCAATCTTGAGTCCGCGGGCTGGAAGTGCAAAGACATCAGCCAGGGCCGCATCTCGGAAAACCTGTGACCTCGACACATCTTCAAGTCCACGTCGCCCAGATGAATTCGGTCGACGACCTCGCGACGAACGTCGCGCAAGTGAAATCACTTTTACAACAAATCCCTTCGAGCGTGGAAGAGCAGCTGGTCTGCTTTCCCGAAAATAGTCTTTATCTGAAGTTGAAAGACAAAAGCGCGATTCCGGCCCTGACACTAGAAGAGAGTTTTTGGGCGGAGTTTTCCGAGATCGCGCGCGCGAAAAACGCGGTTTTACATTTTGGATCGGTGCCGCTGCGGGGGCGCGAGAAGCTTTTAAACTCGTCGGTCGTTTTGCGCCCGGGCGGAAAACCCGAGGCGACGTACACGAAAGTTCATCTGTTCGATATCGACGTCGAAGGACACAAACCCGTACGTGAATCCGAAAACTTCGAGCATGGGGACGGGACCTCGACGTTCGAAGTGAACGGGTG
Source organism: Pseudobdellovibrionaceae bacterium (assembly GCA_019637875.1). Classification (NCBI taxonomy): domain Bacteria; kingdom Pseudomonadati; phylum Bdellovibrionota; class Bdellovibrionia; order Bdellovibrionales; family Pseudobdellovibrionaceae; species Pseudobdellovibrionaceae bacterium. Next base: position 23,400 of record JAHBUW010000011.1, read on the forward strand.
GCTGATCGGTCAGAGCATTTGTTACGATCTGCGTTTTGCGGAGCTTTATTCGCGTTACGCGAAACTCGCGGTCGACCTGATCTTGGTTCCCGCGGCGTTTTTGGTTCCGACGGGGCGTGCGCATTGGGAGACTTTGCTGCGCGCCCGCGCGATCGAAAGCCAGGCCTTCGTGATCGCGGCCGCGCAGGCCGGTCGGCACGTCGGGGTCGGCGGAGACGAGCGAATGACCTTTGGCCACTCGTTGGTCGTTGAACCATGGGGTTCGGTGATGGCCGATGGTGGGCCCGAAGGCGTGAAACTTCTGAGCGTGATGCTCGAGCGCGCGCAGATCGAGAAAGTGCGTCGCCAGATTCCCATGAGTGTCCACCGCCGACTCTAATCTTAACTCTTGGGGCGAAAGAGGCGGAATTTTCATGGCACGAGCGTTGTAAGCCTCCTAGGTCTTGGAGGTTTCATCCATGAAGAAGCACAAAATTGCGGTCACTGCGGCGGTCACATCATTCATTCTCGGATTAGGTTGGGTCTCTTGGGCGGAAAAAAATCCCGTCCTGCCACCACCGAACTCAACGGCATCGGTCACGAAACAATCGACGGTCATTCCTTGGCCGGCAGACACTCGGCCCACGGCACCGGCGGGGTTCGAGGTTTCGGTTTTTGCGGAGCTGGATGCGCCCCGTAACATTCTGGTGCTGCCGAGCGGGGAAATTTTGGTTTCCCAGGCGGCGAAGAAACCTTCGGACTCGGGCGAAAATTCGCCGAACCAAATCACGAAGTATACCTTGGACGCGGAAGGCGCGATCGCGAAAGCCGAAGTTTTCTTGGATGGCATCGAGTTGCCGTTCGGGATGGCCGTTTGGGAAGATCAGTTCTTCGTCGCGACGCCCACGGAAATCCTGCGCTACCCATTCGTGAACGGCGTTATCACCGGGCCGGGCACCGTGATCGCGCAGCTGCCGTTCCCGCAGCCGCAGCGGCACTGGACGCGTGATCTGAAGATCGCGCCCGATGGTTCGAAGATGTTCATCTCGGTGGGATCGGTGTCGAACCACGGTGAAGACGGCGATCCTTTGGATCCGATGACGGCGGCGATTTTGGTGATGAACCTGGACGGATCGGATCTCAAAGTTTACGCGAGCGGAGTTCGTAACGCCGTGACGATGGCGTTTGAGCCGACGACCGGGGCGCTTTGGGCGACCGTGAATGAGCGCGATGAGTTGGGGGACGGACTCGTTCCCGACTTCTTGATCGCGGTGAAAGAGGGTGGGTTCTACGGTTGGCCTTACGCCTACTACGGAGCGAACGCGGATCCGCGTCTGCAGGGTCAGCGTCCGGATCTGGTCGCGGCGACGATCGTGCCGAACTTCTCGGTGGGGGCGCATACGGCGTCGACGGGAATCACGTTCACGACCGGCACGAAGTTTCCGGCACCCTACAATGAAGGCGCATTGATTTCGCAGCACGGATCTTGGAATAGCTCGGCGCTGGTTGGCTACAAACTGATCTATGTTCCCTTTGTGGACGGCGATGCGGTCGATCCTGAACAAGACTTTTTGACGGGCTTCGTGGCGGACGCGAAAGCGGGCACGGTCTACGGCCGTCCCGTGATGGCGGCCGTGCTGCCAAATGGAACCGTGTTGGTGACGGACGACGGGGGGCACAAGATCTGGCAGGTGAAGCCCGTAACCGCGAGCCCGCATCCGCAACCGGAATAATTCCGCGTCACGGCGAAAATTCGCGGCGTTCAATGGACAAAGCCCTGGGCCACCGGGGCTTTTGCTTTTGGTGTGGGACATGAGAGGATAACGGGAGATTTGAGAGGCGGTTTCAATTGATTTTCAATGCCGTCCCCAAGTAAGGTCAGGAAGCGAGGTCACCAGTGTTACAGAAGATTTGTATCGCGATCTTGTCGGGTTTGGTGCTCATGGGCGCAGCCGGGATGGCGCAGGCGCAAAGCGACGACAACCAGGATGAAAGCAGCATCCGTAAAACCGCACGTCTGCGTCAGTACGCGGGCGGCGTGGATGAAGAGCCCCTGAAGGTCCAAGACCCGCTCCCCCAGATCAAGAAGGATGGGGACAACGAGATGACCGCGCCCGAACCCGCCGACGCGGATTAATTGAACGAGAGGCCCGATGAGCGAAGCCGTGGATGAGATTCAGCGAGAAACGATGGAAGTCGATGCCCTGATCGTGGGCGGAGGCTCGGCCGGCTTAGCCGCCGCTTACCAACTGGCTTCGCAAATTGAAAAGCACAACGCCGACATCGAATCCGGCGCAAAACAAGGTGAGCCGGTTCGCGATCCCATGATCGTCGTGATCGAAAAAGGGATGGAGGTCGGTTCGCACTCGCTGTCGGGTGCGGTGATGAATCCCTCGGCGCTCAAAGAACTCATTCCCGATTACAAAGAGCAGGGCTGCCCGATCGAGTCGGACGTTCTGGAGGACGCGGTTTATTTTTTGACTGAAGACGCCGCGGTCAAAGCGCCGATCACGCCCCCCATGTTCAAGAACCACGGCAAACACATCGTCAGCATTTCGAAAGTGAACCGTTGGTTGGCGACGAAGTGCGAAGAAAAGGGCGTCAACATCTTCCCCGGTTTCGCCGCGGTCGAAGTGCTTTACGAAGGCGACAAAGTCGTCGGCGTGCGCACGGGCGACAAAGGCGTCGGCAAAGACGGCAAACCCAAGGCGAACTTTGAGCCCGGATTGATTTTGAAATCGAAAGTGACCGTGTTTGCCGAGGGCACGCGCGGATCGCTGTTCCGCAAGATGAGCAAAAAGCTCGGACTGCGCGAGGGGAAAGAGCCCGAGGTTTTCGAAGAAGGCGTCAAAGAGATCATCCAGATGCCCGCGGGCACGGTGAAGGCCGGACAGGTCATTCACACCGCCGGCTGGCCGCTGAAAGAATCCATGGGTGGAACCTTCGTGTACACGATCCCGGGCGACAAAATCATCGTCGGGCTGGTCGTTTACTTGGATACGCATGATCCGCTGCTGGACCCGCACCGGGAGCTGCAGCGTCTGAAAACGCACCCCTGGATGCGCAAGCTGCTGGAGGGCGGACAGGTCGTCGCCTACGGCGGAAAGACTTTGCCCGCCGGGGGCTACTACGCCATGCCGAAGCTTTCGGGCGACGGTTGGGTCGTGGTCGGTGATTCGGCCAGCATGGTCGACGTGCAAAAACTCAAAGGCATCCATCTGGCGATGAAGTCGGGGATGCTGGCGGGAGAGGCGGCGCTGGAGGCCCTGATCGCGGGGAACAGCTCGGCCGAAACGATGAAGTCCTACGACCGTAAAATCGAAGGTTCTTACGTCCGTGACGAGCTTTACCGCGTCCGGAACTTCCACCAGGCGCTCTCGAAGGGCTTCGCGGCCTCGGTGCCTTTGATCGGTCTGCAGGAGATCACCGGGGGCCGTGGTCTGAAAGACCCCATGCCGCTCCATCAGGACGCGAAGACGACCGAGAAGGTGCTGGAAGTGTGGGGGCCGGACGGCCTCAACCACAAAGACGTGCAGCTGCCGACTCCGGACGGGAAGCTCTTCTTCGATAAGCTGTCGTCGGTCTATCTGACCGGAACCCAGCACGATGAGGACTCGCCCAACCATCTGCTTTTGCAGAATGGCGATATCTGCCGGACCGTCTGCGAGCCCGAGTACAAGTCACCCTGTACTTTGTTCTGTCCGGCCGCGGTTTACGAGATGCTCCCTTCGCCTGGTCATCCTGGGCAAAAAGATCTCATGATCAATTATACGAACTGTATTCACTGTAAGACCTGTGATATCAAATGCCCCTTCGAAAACATCGATTGGACGGTCCCCGAAGGGGGCGGCGGTCCTCGGTACACTGAGGTTTAATTCGCGAGGCCGCGTTCGGACGTCCTCGGGAGAGGATGACGAATGGCGGTCTTTTTTGCGTCGACGGCGAAGGGTCTGGTCGACGAACTCTACAAAGAACTGGAAACGATGGGTCTGAGGGGTTTGAAACGCGTCCCGAGCGGCGTGGAGTTCGAATCCTCTTGGGAAGGTTGTTACGCCGTGAACTTGCGTTCGCGTTTGGCGTCGCGGATTTTGAAACCCGTCGCGGAGTTCATCGCGTACGAGCCCGAAGAACTTTACGGACATATCATGAAGCACGATTTCACGCGCTTCATCAAACCCACCCAAACCTTCGCGGTCGACGCGATCGTCAGCGAAGGGAAGATGCGCGATCAGCGCTACGTCGCTTTGAAGGTCAAAGACGCGATCGCGGATCAGTTCCGTGACAAGTTTGACGTGCGTCCGGACGTCGATAAATACGACCCGGATTTGCGCGTTTGGGTGCGCGCTTACAAAAACAAATTCCATGTCGCCATCGATACGAGCGGCGCGCCTTTGCATGAACGCGGTTACCGTAAGGAAGCCGGCGAAGCGCCGATGAAAGAAAATCTGGCGGCGGGACTGCTGGCACTGTCGGAGTGGGACGGTCAGCAGCCGATCGTGGACCCGATGTGCGGTTCGGGGACGTTGCTGATCGAGGCGGCCTTGATGGCGTCGAGGATCGCTCCCGGTAGTTTCCGTAAGAACTTCGCATTCCAGCGTTTCCAGAATTACGACAAGGAAATGTGGGAGCGGGTCATCGACGAAGCGATGGACGAAGAGATCGAAGAGCCGGAGATCAAGTTCTACGGCTTCGATATGGACAAAAAGGTTTTACTGAAAGCGAAAGAGAACGCGCGCCGTGCGGGCGTCGATCATTTGATCGAGTTCAATCGCGGCGACGTGACCACGTTGCAGGCGCCCGTGCCGGAAGGCATGATCATCACGAACCCTCCCTACGCGGTTCGTCTGGGTGACGAGGACAACGTGCGCGACGTGTACCGCGATTTCTCGCACACGCTGAAGACGCAATTCAAAGGCTGGAACGCGTGGGTGCTTTCGGGGAACGCGGATCTGATCAAGGATCTGCGATTGAAATCGACCCGCAAACACTTCGTGTTCAACGGGCCGATCGAGTGCCGGCTTTTAAAGTACGAAATTCGCTAGAGCGTTTTGGTGATCGCGAGCTTCGCGGCGTAGCCGACGAGCGCGACGATGACGACCGCGAGTCCCGGGAACCACTGGGGCTTGCGTTTCACGAGGCTGATCGCCAGCGCGAGCGCGAACCAGACGACGAGTTTGCCGTAGATCCAGTCGGGCATCGCGCCGACTAATCCCATTCTTGCCAAAAGACCGAAGCCCGCGACCAGCATGATCGCGAGGCCCACACCGTGAAGGGCGAAGGTCCAAATCTTCAACGCCTTATTCTTCCCGCCGTTTTTGGTGAGCAGGAAATACGAAAGCCCCAAACCGAAGCTCAAAAGCAGGCAGGCCAGACCGATGATGTGCAGGACTTTGTAGAACTCGTAACTCATGGGGGGTTCCCTTTCGTAAGGTTGAAGTGGCGCAAGAGGCTTTGGATTTCTTTGCGAAGGCGGGGGAGCTCGCGGATCGTGGCGATGGCTTTGAGTCCCTCTTTCATCGGCATGAGCGGGTACCCGGTGTAGGCTCCCGGCACGGTGATGTCCTTCGTGACGCCCGAGCGTCCCCCGAGGGACACGTCGTCGCAGATCGTGATGTGATCCGCGATCACCACGTCACCGCCGCAGCTGAAGCGGTCCCCGATCACGGTCGAGCCCGCGGTCATGAAGCCCGCCGTGATCAAGCCGCTTTTGCCGATCCGGCAGTTGTGGGCGATGTGGCAAAGGTTGTCGAGTTTCGTGCCGGCGCCGATGCGGGTGTCGCCGATGGCGCCGCGGTCAATGGTGGTGCCGGCGCCGACCTCGACGTCGTTTTCCAGAACCACGCGGCCGATTTGCGGAATTTTAACGGGCGGGCCTGAGCGCTGCGGGATGTAGCCGAAACCGTCCGAGCCCAGGACGGCGTTCGCGAAGACTTCGCAGTTTTCGCCGATCTCGCAGTGGTGACCGATGACGGCCCCCGAGTGAATCTTCGTCCGTGCCCGGATGTGTGCGCCGGTCTCGACGACAGCGTTCGCGCCGATCCAGACGTTTTCGCCCAAGACGACTCCGGCTCCGATGACGGCGCCCGGTCCGATGCGGACCGAGGGGCTGAGCTTCGCTTCGGGGTGGACGTGGGCGGCGGGGGAAACGCCACTGGGAAAGGCCTCGGGTTTCAGATCGAAAAGGGCCAAGGCTTGCCCCATGTGGGCGCGAAAGTTCGTGGTTTTGAGGACCGAGATATGGGGCGGAATATTCAGTTGGCTCGCGTCCACGCCTTGATCCAAGATGAGGATACGGACGGGCGAGAGATCGGAGATTTCGGCTCCCGCCTTCAGGAAAACGAGGGAGTCGGGTTGGGGCGCTTCGGGGATCGAGATCCGTTGGGCGACCGCGTCCTTGGGACCCTGGAGAGGGGTTAAACCCCATTTTTCAAGCTGTTCGGAACTGATGCTTCGCAAAATGACCTCGCGGGCATTGTCAATGGATGGACCGACGAGGATAGTACCTAACGAAAAGACAGTTAGAACTCAAGGGGATGCATGGCTAAGAAAGCAGCGAAATCAGCTAAGGAAGCCGACAAAAAACCCAAGGCCGCCGCGAAAGCGGGCGCCGCAAAATCAGGCAAAGCCGCGCCGAAGGCCGCGCCCAAGCCCGCGAAGGCCATCAAGCCCAAGAAAACCGCGAGCGAGGACGAAGTCGACGAGACCGAAGAGGTCGATGACGCAGAGGCTGAGATGGCGGCCGACCTGGAGTCGACGGACATCGATGTCGACGGCGACGTGGCCGCTCCGAAAGCGAAGGCCGTGAAGCCGAAGAAAGTCTCCGCGAAAAAGGAGAAAGCGGCGGCGAAGGCGGCCAGCGAGGCGAGCGAGAGCCTGAAAAAGTGGAGCGATCTCAAAGAGCGTCACGGTGGAGAAAAAGCACCGGCTTATGCGATGTCGGCCCAGTTCGAGGCGAATACGCCTCTTCAGCACAAAGTTTTGGGCTGGGGCTACATTGTGAGCAATTTGAACGATCGCCTCGAAGTTCTCTTCGAAAGCGGCACGAAAATCCTTATCAGCAATTACAAGGCGTAGACGGAAGTCGCCTGGCCCCTGATCGGGGCCTCGGGCGATTTCTATTGTCTGGCGCGGGAAGTTCACTTAAAAGTACCCTCAATGGCAAAAGACGATTTAGCACAGGTAGACGGTAAGATTGTGGATGCGCTTGCGGGCGGTCTGTACAAGGTCAAACTCGAAAACAGCGTCGAGATTCAGGCCAAGTTGTGCGGAAAAATGCGCCGGTTCAACATCCGCGTCGTCGTCGGTGACAAGGTCACTGTCGGGGTTTCTCCTTACGATCCGACCCACGGTCTGATCATGTATCGCCACAAATAATCCGGACAAATCCGAAAAAGAGAATGAAGCGGAAGACAAGAATCTTCCGCTTTTTTTATGCGTTTTTCGCGCCTGCGAAGGGCTGCGTCGCCTCTTGCGAGACGAGGTCGGTCGCGCCTATTCTCTGGGGACGTTTGAGAGGTTTTCATGGAAGCAAGTTTACAGAATTATTTGGCGAAAGCCGTCCCCGGTGTTTCCGCGAAGTCCGCGCTGGCCGTTCTTGAGCTGGCCGCGGAAGGCGGGACCGTCCCCTTCATCGCACGCTACCGTAAAGAGAAAACGGGCAACCTGGATGAAGTGCAAATCCGTGGGGTCATTGAAGGCGAAGCCACATTCCAAGAGATCGTGAAACGGAAGACGTTTCTGGTGAAAGAGATCGGCGAGCAAGGGAACTTGACCGCGGAGCTCAAGAAACGGATCGAGCTGTCCTGGGATTTGGGCGATCTGGAAGAGATCTACCGTCCGTTCAAAAAGAAAAAGAAAACCAAAGCGACGATCGCGCGCGATGCGGGCCTGGAGCCCCTCGCGAACTGGATCTGGGATGTCGGTCACGGCGTGAAGCCCGAAGACGTCACCATGGAAGTCAAAGCGAAGGACTTCCTCAATGCGGCGGCCGGCATCGCGAGCTACGAGCTGGCGCTGAAGGGCGCGCAGGACATCCTGATCGAAAAGATCGCCAACGATGCGGAACTGCGCGAAAGCGTGTCGAAGAACTACTTCGAAAAGGGCCGTCTGGTTTCGAAACGCGCGAAGGGTTTCAAGCCGCACTCGAAGTTCGAAATGTATTCGGAGTTCGAAGAGCCCGTGAAGAATCTGCGCGACGGGAAGAACTCGCACCGCTATTTGGCGATGCGCCGTGGATGGCAGGAAGAGGAACTCACGCTGGAAGTGAAGGGCGACGACGAAGAGTTGCAACGCACCTACGAGCGTTTCGCGACATCGACGCCCGACACGGCGGTGGGAACGTTCCTGAAGCAAGCGGCGAAAATGGCGCTTTCGGTCTACGTGATTCCCTCGATCACGAACGAAGTGCACCGCACGTTGAAGGAAAAAGCGGACGAGGACGGAATCCAGGTCTTCGCGGAGAACGTGCGCCGGGTCCTGCTCGGCTCGCCCTTCGGCTCGAAGGTCATCTTGGGCGTCGACCCCGGTTTGAAGACGGGCTGCAAGATCGCGTTGGTGGACAAGGGCGGGAACTACCTGACCCACACCGTGATGCAGATCTTGGGCGACCGCGCGGAAGACCAGGCGAAGAAGCTCTTGGGCGATTCACTGAAGCAGATCCAGGTCGAGGCGATCGCGGTCGGGAACGGCACCGCGGGGCGCGAGACGGAAGTCTTCATTCGTAAAATCTTGAAAGATCTGGGCAAAGATTCGATTCCGGTCATCATGGTGAACGAGTCGGGCGCTTCGGTTTATTCGGCGTCGGATATCGCGCGCCAAGAGTTCCCCGATTTGGACATCACGGTGCGTGGCGCGATCTCGATCGCGCGTCGTCTGCAAGATCCTTTGGCGGAGCTGGTGAAGATCGATCCGAAATCCATCGGCGTGGGGCAATATCAGCACGACGTCAACCAAGCGAGCCTGAAGAAGGGGTTGGAAGCGGTTGTCGAGTCCTGCGTGAACGCGGTGGGCGTGGATCTCAATACCGCTTCGATCAGTTTGATGTCTTACGTCGCGGGCATCGGTCCCGTGCTGGCGCAGAACATCGTCGATCAGCGTAAGAAAGAACTTTTCACGGACCGTTCGGAGCTTCTGAAGGTCCCGCGCTTCAGCGCGAAGGTTTACGAGCAGGCGGCGGGTTTCTTGCGCGTGGCGAACGGCAAGGTCTTCCTGGATTCGACGGGTATCCACCCCGAGCGTTATTCGGCGGTGCGGGACATGGCCTCGGAACTGGGTGTGCAGATCACGGAGTTGATGGGCGAAGGCGCGAAAAAGCTTCTGCCCTTGCGCGCGAAGTGGGGCAAACTCGTCGGCGAATTTACGTTCGACGACATTGTGCGTGAACTTGAAAAGCCCGGTCGTGATCCGCGTGACCCTTTCAAGGTCTTCTCGTTCCGCGACGATATTTTCGCGGTGAAGGATCTGAAAGAAAGCATGATCTGCCCCGGGATCGTCACCAACGTGACGAACTTCGGTGCTTTCGTCGACATCGGCGTCCACCAAGACGGTCTGGTGCATATCTCGGAGCTTTCGAACTCTTACGTGTCGGATCCGCGCAAAGTCGTGAATCCGGGCGATCAAGTCACCGTGCGCGTCTTGGGGATCGATTTGGAGCGGAATCAGATTTCGCTTTCGATGAAGACCGGTGAATCGGCGCAGGCACGTTCGGTTTCGCAAGAGGCGCGTGGTTCGCGTCCGACGCCGCGTGGGGCTTCGGCCGGCGGTGATCGGAGTGGGGGGCCGCGTCCGGGTGGGGGACCTCGTCCCGGCGGTCCGCGTCCTGCGGGTGGCGGGGGCGGTGATCGTGGTCCGCGCCCGGCGGGTGGACCGACGCCGCGGAACTCGTCTCCGTTCAATAATCCCTTCGCGGCTTTATTGAGTAATAATCCGACGAAGAAGTAAGTCGCGTTTGGAGTCTCGTTTCGCGAATGAAAACGCCATCCTTCGGGGTGGCGTTTTTATTTGTGCGTGCGGGACTGATTGAGGGCGATGAGGTGATTCGCGAGCTCGACGAAGCCCGCGCCGCCTGTGGAGGGCGTGACGAAGTTCGGCTTCGCTTTAACGTCGTCCCAGAATTCTTTGATGTTGGCGACGGCGAAAGAATTCGGGAACGCCGACCACATCGGCTCATCGTTCGGCGAGTCGCCCACGAAGCCGCAGTCGTTTTTGATTTGCGCCTCGCTGAAGCCGAATTCCTTTTTCAAAAAGTTCGTCGCTTGCGACAGTTTGTCGTGCGCGCCGAACCAGCCGTTCACGTGAATCGAGCTGACTTTCGCGATCGCGCCGTGCTTTTCAAAAATCGCTTTGATTTTTTGCACTTCGGATTTCGGTAGGCGCGGGACGTCTTCGCAAAAATCCACCGCAAGGTCGAGCAGGCGGCAGAATTGGTCCGAAGCGATGGCGCTGCCGGGAACGCTGGCGAGAATTTCTTTTTCAATCTGCGCGAGTTTTTGGCGATTCGCGGATTGCGTGGCCTCGTCTTGATCGAAATGCCGGAGCATTTTTTTCGTCGCGTGATCGTAGCGGAAATAAAATCCGCCATTTTCTCCGACGACGCCGGCCACCGGCCATTGTCGAGCGATCATTTCGCACCAACCTGCGGGACGTCCGGTGACGGGGACCACGCGGATGCCGGCGTCGCGCAACCTCCACATCGCGGCGTACGCGGGGGCGCGCAATTCGCCTTCGTCGGTCATCGTATCGTCGATATCACTCAGTAAAACGGAAAGTGGACGTTGGAATTTTTCGAGCGACATGTTGATTCCTCCGGCAGATTCGCACGACCTTGGCCCGGCTAGTCTGAAGCCCTGAGTCGAACAATGCACTTGCTTGAAGTGCCGAGTCCCCTCATTTTTTGAAGACGGTCGCGCGGACTCCTTATTTATAGTCAAAGCGCTAGACAAAGGCACGGGGAAACCCAAATTCAGAGGATTCATGGCTAAAGCGAAGAGTGCGAAAAGCAAATCCGTCCCCGCGAAAAAGTCCTCTGCCAAGGCAGACGCGGCGTTTTCCGGCGGTCCGGGTAAGAAGCTGGTCATCGTCGAGTCGCCCACCAAGGCGAAGACGATCCGTAAATTCCTGGGCAAAGATTTTATCGTGGAAAGCTGCATGGGCCACGTGCGCGATCTTCCCCGTTCGGCGAAAGAGATCCCCGAGAAGTTCAAAAAGAAACCCTGGGCGACCTTGGGCGTGAACGTCGAAGAGCATTTCGAACCTTTGTACACGATCCCCAAAGACAAATTGAAAGTCGTCAAAACCCTCAAAGACAAAATGGAAGAGGCCCAAGAGCTCTACCTGGCGACGGACGAAGACCGCGAAGGGGAATCGATTTCGTGGCATTTGTCCGAGGTTTTGAAGCCCAAGATCCCGATGAAACGAATGGTCTTCAACGAGATCACGAAAGAGGCGATCCAGAAGTCGTTGGGGGATACGCGTCCCATCGATTTGAATCTCGTGCGCGCGCAGGAAGCGCGCCGGATCTTGGACCGTCTGGTGGGCTATACGATTTCGCCCCTCATCTGGAAGAAGGTCGCTTACGGTTTGTCGGCCGGCCGGGTGCAATCGGTGGCCGTACGTTTGATCGCCGAACGGGAGCTTGAGCGCATTCGTTTCAAAAAGGCGAGCTACTGGGGCGTTTCCGCGTACTTGAAAGACCAAGGGATTCCTTTCGAAGGAAAGCTTTGGAGCTGGAAGGGCCAGCGCATCGCGAGCGGAAAAGACTTCGACGGGCACACCGGGAAACTCGCGACCGCGAATGTTTTGGTTCTGGACGAAACGGCCGCGAAAGACGTCGAGAAAAAGGCTTCGGCCCAAGATTTCAAAGTCATCGAGGTCGACGAGAAGCCCGTTTTCCGTCGCCCGCCGGCGCCGTTCATCACTTCGTCGCTCCAGCAGGAAGCCAACCGGAAGCTCGGTTTGGGCTCGCGCGAAACGATGCAGGTGGCGCAGAAACTGTACGAAAACGGTTTGATCACCTATATGCGTACGGATTCGACTTTCTTGTCGCAAGAGGCGATCAATGCCGCACGGACTTGGATTCAGCGCGAGTACGGCAAAGAGTATCTGCCCGAAAAACCGCGGGTCTTCGACTCGAAAAAAGTGAAGGGCGCGCAAGAGGCCCACGAAGCGATCCGCCCCGCGGGCCAAGAGTTCATTTCGCCGGAAGAGTCGGGACTGAGCGGAACGCCGCTGCGTCTTTATGAGCTGATCTGGAAACGGACCGTGGCGAGCCAGATGGTCGATTCGAAACAAAAACAAGTTTCGACCCGTATCCAGAGCGGCGATGCGGTCTTTTCCGCAACGGGCATGACGATCGAGTTCCCTGGATTCCTGCGCGCGTACGTGGAAGGTAGCGACGATCCGGATGCGGAACTGCAAGAGCGCGAAGTGCGCCTGCCGGCCCTGCAAACGGGTGGCAAGGTCGGACTCGAAAAGCTTGAGCCCACCAGCCACGAAACGAAGCCCCCGGCGCGTTTCACGGAGGCGAGCCTCGTCCAGATCATGGAGAAGGAAGGCATCGGCCGTCCTTCGACTTACGCGTCCATCATCGGCACCATCATTGATCGCGGTTACGTCCGTAAGCAGGGTTCGGCCCTGGTGCCGACCTTCACCGCGCTGGTTGTGAGTCAGCTCTTGCGCGAGCATCTGCCGCAGTACGTGGACCTGGGGTTCACCAGCGAGATGGAACGTTCGCTCGATACCATCGCCGAAGGGGAGCTCGATTCGGAGTCTTATCTCGGCTCGGTATACCTCGGTAAAACGGGTTTGAAATCGACGGTCGACGGACAAGAGAAGAAAATCGACCCCGAAAAAGCGCGTGAGATCCAGCTGGAAGGCCTGGAAAAATTCAGCTTCCGCGTCGGTAAATACGGCGCCTACGTCTGCATGGAGCGCGAAGGGGCGGAAGTTTGCGCTTCGGTTCCCGAGAGTGAATCGCCCGCAGACATCACTCCCGAGACCGCCGAGAAGTGGATCGAACAAAAAATTCACGGCGCGGATGCCCTGGGCCACGATGAAAAAACGGGATTACCGATCTACGTTCTGAGCGGTCGTTACGGCCCTTACGTGCAGCTGGGCGATGCGAGCGGCGACGATGCGAAACCCAAGCGGGTTTCACTTCCCGCCGGCGTTCAACCCGAGCAGGTGGATCTGCCCATGGCGATGAAGCTGATCGAGCTTCCCAAGGTCCTGGGAACCCATCCGGGCGTGGGAAAGCCGGTTCAGGTGGGCTTAGGACGCTTCGGTCCGTTCGTCGTCTGTGACGGCGATTACCGCTCGATTCCCAAGGGACAAAGCCTGTTCGACGTGACGTTCGAAATCGCCATGGAGATGCTGGCCCAGCCGAAAAAAGGCCGGGGACGGGCGGCTCCGCTGAAGGAATTGGGCGCGCACCCCGACGACAAACAGGTCGTGAACGTGATGAATGGTCCCTACGGTCCCTATGTGAAGTGGGGCAAGGTCAATGCGTCCCTGCCCGAGGGGGAAACCGTGGAAACCATCACGCTCGAGAAAGCTTTACCGCTTTTGGCGGAAAAAGCCGACGCTCCCAAGGCGAAGAAGAAACGCCGGGCTTGATCCTTGCGTAAATTTTGAGCTAAGACAGCGCTATGTCGGACCACTCGAATTCTGACCCGAAGTCGATTCCACATCCGTCGGGCTTGGTGCTTCCCCAAGTCCCGGAGAGCCAGCTGGAGCTGGGGCTTCCGCGCGTTCAAGAGAGTGATCGCAATCTGCACTTGGGCGGTCGCAGTTTTTATTTCTTCGATTTCGATGACAACGTCGCGTTCCTTTCGACGGCGCTGATTCTCTTTCACAAAGAAACCGGGGAAGAGCTCGCGATCAACAGCGGTCAGTACGCGCGTGAAAATCAGAACATCGGCGTGCGCGGAGTCTTTCAGGACTACGAACGTCGCTGGGACGATACGACCGGCACCTACCGGAACTTCCGCGATCACGACAACGGCATGCTCGAGAAGCTCGGCATGAAGACGCAGATCTTTTTGCAGGATTTGGCGGCGGCGCTGGGGCAACCGGATTTCCATTGGAAGGGGCCGTCGTGGTCGTGTTTTTATCACGCGACCTTCAATCAACGTCCGGTTTCGGTCATCACGGCGCGCGGTCATCATCCCTCGACGGTGAAGGACGGGATCGGTCTGTGGGTCGACTCGGGGCATTTACCTCAGGCGCCGAATTATTTGAGCGTTTTTCCCGTCAGCCATCCCCAAGTGCGGTTGGATCTGGGCGATCACGATTTGAAGCTCAGCGTGGCGGAATTGAAGCAGCAAGCCATCCGCGCCTCACTCGAGATGGCGATTCGAACTTATGGTTACAATCCCCATCATCGTTTCGGAATGAGCGACGATGATCCCCGCAATATTCAGCTGATCGTCGAGGAAATGCGTCGTTTGAAGACGGATTATCCCGAGCTGAGCTTCTTCATGATCGAGACTCACGGGGGCGATTTCACGAAACATGAAATCACGCACACCGGACTTCGGTCGCAAGTTGTCCACGCCAACGACAGTGGTGCCACGCAGGCACTGCTCTTTGACGACAATGAGACGAAAAAGAAGGCTTAGGGCCTGATTCTCCACATTCCCCGAATGATGCAGGACCCCTCCAGACGGCGGGACTTTGCGCCGATAGTTTCACGAGGCCCGTGCCCTCTGGTATTCTGAATTCCTCATCTTCTTTGAAAGGATGGCCGGTTCATGGCACTTCGTTCGAAACTCCTTTTGGCATCTTTGATTTTGGGTTCCCTTCCCGCGTTCGCGCAGAAGGAACTCGAACTGCAGTGCCGGTACATCACCCATATCGAGCAGGGATTTTTATCCCAGCACGTGAAGTACGCGAAGCGCGATCAGGCTTTGCAAGATCGCGTGGTCGACCAGTACGTGAAGCAGCTGGATCCGACGAAAGTGTATCTGTTGAAGACCGACGTCGATGAGATCAAAAAGCTCATGACGAAAATCTTCGACAAGATCGAGAAGAAAGATTGCGCCCCTTTGAAGGAAGCGCAAACGATCCTGGCGAAACGGATCACCGAGCGCACGGATTTCGCGAAAAAGTTTCTGGGCAAGGACTACAAGTTCGATCCCAAGACCGAATTCGTTTTCGATCCGGGTAAGAAAGCGTATCCGTTGAACACCGCGGAAGCGGAAGAGTTCCTGAAAAAGTATATCCATTTCCAGGTTTCGAACTATCTGGCGACCGATATGAAGCTGGATGAAGCGAAGACGAACGTGCTGAAAAGCTGGGATCGCGCGCTGAAACGGATCACCGACACGAAGGAAGAGGACCTGTTCTCGGGTTACCTCGAAGCTTTCGCGCACGGGATGGATCCGCACTCGGATTTCATGCCCCGGGACAACAATGAAGACTTCAAGATCTCGATGTCGCTTTCGCTGCAAGGGATCGGCGCGACGTTGTCTTCGACCGACGGTTTTACCGTGGTCGAGGATCTGGTCCCCGGTGGTCCCGCCGCGCGTTCGGGTCTGATTCAGAACCAAGACAAGATCATCGCCGTCGGCCAAGAAAAAGGTCCGATGGAAAACGTGATCGAAATGGATCTGCGCGACGTCGTGAAAAAGATCCGCGGGAAGAAGGGTACGAAAGTGCGCCTGACGATCCTGCGTAAAAAAGGCGACGGCAAAGATCGCCAAGACATCACTTTGGTTCGTGATGAAATCAAACTCGAGGACCAGGCGGCTTCGCTGGCGGTCATCGATCGCGACGTCAATGGCGTGAAGAAGAAGATCGGCGTGATCAACTTCCCCTCGTTCTACTCGGACGCCCGTCGTGGCGGTCGCTCGAGCGCGGCGGACGTGAAGAAACTGGTCACCGAAGCTCGGGCGAAAAAGCTCGACGGTTTGATGATGGATCTGTCGACGAACGGGGGCGGAAGCCTGGATGACGCCGTCAAAATCGCGGGTCTGTTCTTCGGTAAAGGGAACGTCGTGAAACAAAGCTCGCGCGACGATTCGCGCGGCGAAATCACGCTGGCGGACACCGATGCCACCGTCGACTGGCCGGGACCTCTCGTGATCCTGACCAGCCGCGTGTCGGCTTCGGCCTCCGAGATCGTGGCGGGGACCCTGAAGGATTACCGTCGCGCGGTGATCGTGGGTTCGGACCATACGTTCGGTAAAGGCACGGTTCAGTCGGTCATCGAGATTCCGCCCTCTTCGGGCGAACTCGGCGCACTGAAAGTGACGGTGGGCATGTTCTACACCGCGGGCGGGAATTCGACCCAGCACCGTGGGGTTTCGGCGGATGTCGTGATTCCGGGCGCATTTGACTCGGATGAGGTGGGTGAGAAGTCCCTGGACTACTCGCTGCCGCCGTCGACCATTCCGGCCTTCCTGACGTCCGATGCGTACGTCAAGACCGGCCCCGATGCTTGGCAAGAGATCAAGCCCGACATGATCAAACAACTCGCGGACAAGTCCCGCCAGCGCGTGGAGAAGAACGACGAGTTCAAAAAGATCGTGGAAGAGCTGAACAAGGCCAAAGACAACGGCAAAATGATCCGCCTGTCCGAAGTGATGAAGGACAAGGGTAAAAAGGACAAAGAAAAAGAGAAGGCTCGCACCACTCGCTACAACAAAGAAGAGCGGGACAAAGAGTACCTGAAGCGCCCCGACATCCTGGAGGCGGTCTCGGTGCTCATGGACCTGATCTCGCTTGAGGGTGGCGGTAAGGTTGCTCAGCAAAACAAATAAACAGGTTGCGCAGCAAAACAAATAAGCCAGCTGCGCAGCAGAACATGTAGGCCCTTTTTTCATTGGGCTTCCAGCTCAAAACCCCGGTCAAAAAGACCGGGGTTTTTGTTTCTAGCGCAGAGCCCCAACAATTGAGAAAGCGGGGCCTTTCCCCGAGAACAGGGGCATGACTCAATCCACTGCCTCGGCGAAGAATTCGTCCGCGAAACGGGCCCCTCTTAAAAAAGCGGTCTCTAAAACGGCCGGTAAGACCTCGAAGAAGGTCGCCCCGGCCGCGAAAGCCTCCGGTGACCGCGAGCTGAAGCTGCTTCCTAAAGAGCTCTGCTTGAAGATGTACAACGACATGGTCAAGTCGCGTGTCCTCGAAGACCGTTTGATCAAGATCTACAAAGCCGGCGAGTCGTATTTCTGGATCGGCGCACCCGGTGAAGAGGCCTGGGGCGTGGCTTTGGGGCACAACGTGAACAAGGGCCAAGGCCCGGACTACGATTACCTGCACCTGCATTACCGCTGCACGCCCACGCTGGTCGCGTTGGGGCTCGAGATGATCGATTCGATTCGTTTGATGATGAATCGCACGACCGATCCGTCCACCGGTGGACGGAACTTCTCGAACCACTACGTCTTTCCGAAGTGGAACGTCGCGCCCGTGACTTCGCCGATCGAAGTTCAATACATCATCGCGCTGGGAACCGCGCATGTGCAGAAGCGCCGTAAGACAAAAGGCATCACCATCGTTTCGGGTGGGGACGCGGGAACGGCGGAAGGTGACTTCGCATCCAGCCTGATCTGGGCGTCGCGCAAGGGCCGTGAGCTGCCGATGCTGTTGACCGTGCAAAACAACAAGTGGGGGATTTCGACCTCTTACGATGGACAGCACGGCGAGACGAATATTGCGGATCGCGCGAAGGCGTTTAACATCCGTGCGCGTGTCATCGACGGGAACAATCCCATCGAGAGCTACCTGACGGTTCAAGAAGACATGAACTATATCCGCAAAACCGGTAAGCCCGCGTTCATCGAGGCGCGGTTATCTCGCCTGTACGGTCACTCGTCGGCGAGCGGCGCGAACTTCGTCGATTCTGAAATCGATCCCGTTCGTCAGTTCGAGAAACGCCTTTTGAAGGCGGGCTACTTGAAAGAGACCGATGCGAAAGAGATCTGGGCCGCTTACGAGGCGGAAGGCGTGGGCGCACAGACCCAAGCGCGCCTCGAACCCGTACCCACTCCCGAGTCGATCTGGGATCATGTTTACTTCGGCGGTGAGAACGCGGACTGGAGAAAATTCTAATGGCAAATATGGCTCAAGCCATCCGCATGGCGCTTCACTACGGTGAAAAGCATCTCGAAGTGAAAGACATCTTCGGTCAGGACGTGGGCGCGCCTTTGGGCGGCGTCTTCACGGCGACGCAGGGTCTGGACACCGCCTGGAATACGCCGCTCGACGAACGCGGTATCATCGGCATGGCGATGGGGATCGCGATGACCGGCGACCGCTGCGTCGCCGAGATCCAATTCTGCGACTACATTTTCAATACGGTCGATCTGCTGAAGATCGCGGGCAATACGTTGTGGTGCACGAATGGCCAGTACCCGATGGGTCTGACGGTGATGTCACCTTGCGGGGCCGGCATTCGCGGCTCGGTTTACCACTCGCATTCGTTCGACGCGTGGGCGTCGCGCCTGCCGGGTTGGAAAGTCGTGATGCCGTCGAATCCTTTGGATGCTTACGGTCTGCTGCTGGCGGCAATTCAGGACCCGAACCCGGTGCTTTATTTGAAACCGAAGGCGCTGATGCGCGTGCGCGGGGAAGACCTGATTCCTGGCGAACCCGAAAGCGAGAAGGAACTGAAGGCGATGATCGATGCGCCGATCGGCGATCGTTCGAAATGGACGCCGCGCTGGCCGGAGCTGCAAGAGTACGTGGTGCCGATCGGTAAAGGCAAAGTCGTCCGCGAAGGCGAACAGCTGACGCTCGTGTCTTACGGACGTCACGTGGCCACTTGCCGCGAAGTGGCCGAAGATCTGGCGACGGAAGGGCATTCGATCGAGGTCATCGATCTGCGCTCGATCTATCCTTACGATTGGCCGCTTTTAAAGTCTTCGATCGAAAAAACCGGACGCGTGGTCTTCGTCAATGAGGACACCGAGGTCACGAATTTCGCCGAGCACTTGGTTTACCGCTGCGTCCAGGAGCTGTTCTACAGTTTGCTCGCGCGTCCGAAAGTCGTCGCCGGTAAAAACGTTCCCGGCATCGGTTTGCACGCCAACTTGGAGGACGCATCCGTTCCCCAAAAATTGGATATTCTGACCACCGTGCTCGAGACTCTGAACGAAGCTCCCTAATCACGAAGGATCCCTCTTGAAACCCATCTCGAAACGCGCCGACAAACCGGCGCGTCCCGTTTTCGATAAATATGACTATTACAGTAAATCCGTGCAATCGACCGAGACCGACGTCGTCTTCTTGCGGGATGTGTACAAAGAGTGTCGCGGGGTCGCTCCGGAATCGATGCGCGAGGATTTCTGCGGGACCTACGCGCTGAGCGCGGATTGGATTCGCTTGAGTCCGAAACATACCGGCGTCGGGGTGGATCTGGATCCTGAACCGCTCGAATACGGGCATGCCCACATCCTGCCCAAACTTTCGCCCGCACAGCGCGAACGTTTGAAGATCATGCGTGGGAACGTTCTTGATCCAAATCTGCCGAAGGTGGATCTGGTCGCGGCGATGAATTTCTCGTATTTCATTTTCAAAAATCGCGGACAGATGCTGGGTTACTTCAAAAACGTGCACCGTACTTTGAACGAAGACGGCGTTTTCGTGCAGGATCTGTTCGGCGGAAGCCTCTGCTACGACGCGAACGAAGAGAAAACCAAACACAAGGGCTTCACCTACTACTGGGATCAGAAAAGTTACGATCCCGCGACGAATTACGCGCAGTTCGCGATCCACTTCAAAGTGGACGGCGAAAGAAAGCGCGAAGACGTTTTCACTTACGACTGGCGGATGTGGAGTATTCCCGAGCTGAAAGAAATCCTGAAAGAGGCGGGCTTCCGCCGCACCCATCTTTACTGGGAAGGGACCACGAAGGCCGGCGGTGGCGATGGGAAGTTCAAGCGTGTCGAGCATGGCGAAAGTTGCCAGAGCTGGATCGCGTACCTCGTCAGCGAGAAGTAGGGAACGGCTCCCCGATGATGAGCCATGTCGCTTCCTTAGGGTTCCTGAAAGAACTTTTCTTTCGCTCATTTGGGGCACGGCCATCCTGGCCTCACCGCAGAGGCTTACGCCATCCGGGCGCTGCGGAGGCCCCAACTGACCGAAAGAAAAGTTCTTCCAGGAACTCCGTGAAAACGAATTGCTCATCATCGGGGAGCCGTTTGTTCGTGGGGTCTAGGACGACGGACGTCTCGTTTTGAGACGTATTCTGCGCTTCAGTTTGAGATGAGAATTGCCCCCTCAACAAACCGGTTCAAATACCGAAAAATGAATAGGGTTGGGGGCGACGAGTGCTGAAGAAATCCATTCATTTTGGAATCATGCTGACGGTGGGCCTGAGCGTTTCGATGGCTCTGGCGAAGCCCGCGCCTAAAAAATCGGGCCGCGTGCCCGCGTCGGCGACCAAAGCCTGCCCCGAGACGGGCTGCGCTTGTGATGATCTGAAAAGTTTCGCGGCGAAATGTGAAGTGAAGACCCACTCAGAGTACATCGCGCTCGCGCATCATCTGAAGCTGGATCAAGATGAGCGTCGTCGGGCCGAGCTGAAGGCTTGTCCCCATTCGGCGGCGGCGGAAACCTGCCGCGCCAAAGCAAAGCGTCAGCTCACCCAGAAAAAAATGCGCGGCACTCCGTTCAAACCGAGCCTCATGACCGAGCTCGGCAACTTCGGCATCGAACTCGTCGAACAATCTTCGAAGAATCCGCGCTCGCCAGCCTCGCGATAAGCGAGGCCATCTCAGCAATCGCGATAAGCGAGGCCATCTCAGCAATCGCGATAAGCGAGGCCATCTCAGCAATCGCGATAAGCGAGGCCATCTCAGCAATCGCGATAAGCGAGGCCATCTCGGCAATCGCGATAATTAAGCCTGACCGCCCGCTGTTTTCAGCTCCGCCATCGTGAAGAGCGGTTTCAGCTCCAGTTGGGCGGTCGCCATGGGGTTACCTTCCCCGCGATGGATCACGCAGAGGACGTGACCGATGATCGCTCCGGCCTTGCGGAGGTCTTCGGTGGAGAGCAGCACCTGGCCGCCGGTCGTCACGACGTCTTCGATCACGCAGCACTTCTTGCCCTTGAAATCGAGGCCTTCCGCGACCTGGAGGGTGCCGTACTCTTTGGCCTTCTTACGCACGAAAAGGGCCGGGATGCCGGTTTCTAGCGAAAGGGCCGTGGCGATGGGGATGCCGCCCATCTCGAGGCCGGCGAGGACCTCGGTGCCTGCGGGGATCAGGGGCGCGAGCTGCTTCGCGATCTGGCGCAGGATCTCGGGCTGGCTTTCGAAGCGGTATTTGTCGAAGTATTCGTTCGAAGTTTGGCCCGAGCGGAGTTTGAATTCCCCGCGGAGGTAGGCGACTTCGTAGATTTTGCGGGCGAGTTCTTGGCGCGTCATGGATCCTCCGGAAATTGGCATTGGAAATGCTTTAGCACGGGCCAAGGGTTCAAAGGAAGTCGTGAGATGAAGAACGAACGTCAGCCGGATTCAGGAACATTGAGACTTTTTGTGGTGTTAGGGCTGCTGACGGCCTTGACCGCATTTCTTGTGCATTGGGCGCTCAACGCACCACTCGGCGAATCAAACCGGGCTCCGACGGCGATCCCGGCGTCGAAATAGCACTAGTTCCCCTTCCACGCTGCAATCCACATCAATGTGGATTGTCGGTTAATTCTTCTGCAAGAGCGAACGAAGCCAGTCGGCATAGCCGGGATTGATCGCGTCGACTTGCAAACGAAGCAGGCAGGGGACTTCGTAGGGATGGAGCGCGAGGTAGCGGGCTTCCAGCCGTTGATGCAAATCACTCTCGGTTTTGAGAAACGCCGGGACCTCTTTGGAGGTTTCGATTTTGCCGTCCCAGGGATAGATGGCCGTATGGGGCGCGAAGATGTTCGCGCAGCCGATCAGCTTTTCTTCCACGAGTTGGCGGCAGATGTTTTCGGCGGTCGGCCCGTCGGGGAAGACCGCGTAGTAAACGGCGAGGCTCATGTCCGCCGGAGCTGGTTCTTGCGGATTTGCCATTGCTCGAGCGCGTACTGGCGCATGTCGGTGACGTTATCGAGTTCGTCGACGATCTCGACGCCCAGAAGCGTTTCGATCGCGTCTTCCAGCGACACCAGTCCCGTGACGATTCCGTATTCGTCCACGGCGAGCGCCAAATGCTCTTTCTTGCGGATGAAAAAGTCGAGGAGTCCCGAAACCGTCATCCGTTCCGAAACGGTCGAGATGGGCGTCGTGATGTCCTTGATCTTGAGCGAGTGTTGGTCGTTCGACAGCGCCTCGTGAATCCGCCAGCGCATGGTGATGCCGACGACGTGATCCAGATTGTCGTGATAGACGGGGATTCGCGAAAAGCGAATGGGCTTATGGCGAAGGTGGACCTCTTCGACCGTTTCCTCGGATTCGAGCGCGAAGAAGACCGACCGCGGGGTCATGATGTCCGACACGTAAAGCGAACTCAGCGTCAGCAGGTTCTTGATGATCATGGATTCCTTGCGGTGAAGGGATCCTTCCTCTACGCCGAGCTCCGCGGTGGCGATCATCTCTTCGCGGGTGACACCCGCCGTTTCAGGGCGCGCGAAAATCCGACCGAGCATTTCCGCCAGCCAGACGATGGGGTACAGCACGAAGATGATCGCTTGGATCAGGTACGCCGCCAGCGGCGCGGTCTGCTTCCAGTAGATGGTGCCGAGGACTTTGGGGATGAACTCCGAGAAGACGAGGATGCAGAAGCCCAAGATCGCCGAAACGATGGAGACCATGATGTCATCATAGAGCTTTTGGGTCATGGAGCCGACCCCGGCCGCACCGGCCACGTTCATGATCGTGTTGAGCGAGAGAATCGCCGAGATGGGGCGGTCCACGTTCTCTTTCAGATGTTCAAGCAAGAGACCGTAACGTTTCCCTTCGCGAACCGCGACTTGGACGTAGGCGGGGCTGATCGAAAGGAAGACGGCTTCCAGGAAAGAAGAGATGAAGCTAACAAAAATGACGAGAAGGCTCAGCGCAATAATCGCGGTCATGGGAGTCCGGCTGAGCTTATAGGACGCGGGCCGGATGGCAAGGAATGCCGGGGCCCAGAAACACAAAAACCCGGGTGGTGACCCGGGTTTTTGAGGAACTTTGCAGTTCGAAGGCGGACCTTATTTGTTTTCGGCCGCGCGCTTCTCTTGGTACTTCTTGACAAGGTCTTCTTGGATGTTCCGGGGAACGACCGCGTAGTGCGAGAATTCCATCGTGAACTCGCCTTTTCCTTTCGTGGCCGAACGCAGATCGGTCGCGTAACCGAACATCTCGGTGAGGGGAACGTGGGCTTCGATGACCGCGTTGCCTTCGATCGAGCTGGTGTTCTGGATCACGCCACGACGCTGGTTGATTTGGCCGGTCGCCGGTCCCTGGTATTCCTCGGGAACGGTGGTTTCCAGCTTCATCATGGGCTCGAGGACCTGGGGCTTCGCTTTGGGGTAAACCTCACGCATCGCCGCCATCGCCGCGATTTTGAACGCCATGTAGCTCGAGTCGACATCGTGGTAAGCACCATCATGCAGTTCGACGTGAACGCCGACGATCGGGAAACCGATGAGCGGACCCTTCGCGCACTGCTCGGCGAAACCTTCTTCCACCGCCGGGATGAATTCCTTCGGAATACGTCCACCGACGACTTTGTTCTCGAACAGGAAGGTCTTTCCGTCCTCTTGCGGAGGGAGCGGATCGATCTTGCCGACGACTTTCGCGTACTGACCCGAACCACCGGTCTGCTTTTTGTGCTGGTAATCGTAAGACGCTTCTTGCGCGATGGTCTCACGGTAAGCGACCTGCGGAGCTCCGACGATGACGTCGCAGTTGAACTCACGCTTCATCCGCTCGACGTAGATCTCCAAGTGAAGCTCGCCCATACCTTGGATGATGGTCTCGGCCGATTCTTCGTCACGGTGAACGCGGAAGGTCGGATCTTCCTTACGGAACTTTTGCAGCGCCTTGGAGAAGTTGTTGGTCGACGTCTTATCCTTGGGAGCGATCGCCAGCGAGATGACCGCATCGGGAACGTGCATCGACTGCATCGCAACGTTGGTGCCTTCGTGGACGAAAGTGTCACCCGACGCGCAATCGATACCGAACATCGCGACGATGTCGCCCGCTTCCGCGGATTCGAGGTCTTCCATCTTCTCGGCGTGCATCCGGACGACACGCGGAATTTTCACGCTCTTGCTGTTGGTCGTATTGATGATGAAATCACCTTTCGACAACTTGCCTTGGTAGACGCGCATGAACGTCAGCTGACCGAACGGAGTGTCCTGGAGTTTGAACGCCAGGGCGACCAAGGGTTTGGTCGAATCCGGAACGAGCGGGACTTTCGCTTCGTTGTTGTCCAGGTCGAGCGCGAACTCGTGCTTCTCGGCGGGCGTGGGCAGATAAGCCGCGACCGCGTCGAGCAGAAGCTGGACGCCTTTGTTCTTGAAAGCCGAACCGCAGAAAACGGGAACGAGTTTCAAAGCGATGACGGCCTTACGGGTCGCCGCTTGGATGTCTTCGATGGTGATTTCTTGCTCCATCAGGAACTTTTCGCCGATGCCTTCGTCGACGTCCGCGAGCTTCTCGATCAGAATCTGGCGGTACTCTTCCGCTTGCGCTTTGAGATCTTCGGGGATCGGGATTTCGACGACGTTTTCACCCGAGTCACCTTCGTTCCGGTACGCTTTCATCGTGACCAGATCGACGTTACCGGCGTGTTTGTCCTCAAGACCGATCGGCACTTGGAACATGACCGCGTTCAGCTTCAGTTTTTCAACCAAGGCCTGTTGCACGCGGAAGGGGTTGGCGCCCTGACGGTCGAGTTTGTTGACGAACGCGAGGCGGGGAACGCCGTAACGTTTCATTTGGCGGTCGACGGTGATCGACTGGGATTGAACGCCGGCGACGCCGCAAAGGACGAGGACCGCGCCATCCAGGACGCGCAGCGAGCGCTCCACTTCGACGGTGAAGTCGACGTGCCCGGGAGTGTCGATGAGGTTCACGGTATAGTCTTTCCAGTGGACCTGAGTACAAGCCGACTGGATCGTGATTCCTTTTTCACGCTCGAGATCCATGAAGTCCATGGTGGCGCCGACGCCATCTTTTCCCTTCACGTCGTGAATTGCGTGGATGCGTCCACCGTAAAACAGGATGCGCTCTGAAAGAGTCGTCTTTCCCGAATCGATGTGCGCGGAAATCCCGATATTGCGGACTTTGTTAATGTCCCATGTCTTAGCCATGTGTACTCCGTATAAGAATTCGCATTTAGGAACATAAGGGGGTATCATGAGTTCAAGACTCGGCCAAGCTGCCCGCAGGATGATTGATGCAAAGCGCAAAAACCTCGACCACCACGCCCGATCCGGCCTTCCTGAAGCGGGTTTTCGGACTGGACCAATTCCGCCCTTTCCAGGCGGAAGCTCTCACGCATGTGCTCGAAAAACGGGATCTGCTTTTGCTTCTGCCGACGGGGGGAGGCAAGTCCCTGGTCTATCAGTACGTGGCGGGCCTGGGCGAGGGGCTCGTGCTGGTGGTGAGCCCGCTCATCGCGCTGATGGACGATCAAGTTTTGAAAACCGAGAAGTTGGGGCTGCGGGGACGGCAGCTTCACTCGGGGCTGGACAGGCCCACGCGTGAGGCACGCCTCAAAGAAGTGGATGAAGGCAAGGTCGACATCCTGTTCGTGACCCCCGAGCGCTTTCGTAAACCTGAATTTCGTGAGGTTTTGGCCGCGCTCGTCGCGCGCGGGGAGCTGCGCCTGCTTGCGGTCGATGAGGCCCACTGTATTTCGCAGTGGGGTCATGATTTCCGTCCCGACTATTCACGCCTGGGAGAGATCCGCACTTTCCTTGGCCACCCGCCGACCATCGCGTTGACCGCGACGGCGACGGCGAATGTACAAAACGACATTTTGAAGAGTCTGAACATGGAGGGCGCGACGATCCTGCGCGCGCCCATGCACCGGACGAATCTGGGCCTTCATGTCCATGACGTCTATGGCTGGGACGAGAAGATTCGCGGTATTTTCGGTTTGCACCATCAGGTCGTGGCGAGTGGCGGAGGATCGGTCGTCGTCTACACGGCGCTGATCAACTCCCTTTATAAAGTGAAGCGGGAGTTGGAGCGTTTGGGGCTTCAGCCCCTCATGTACCACGGGCAGCTGAATGCGGGTCAGCGGCGCAAGACCCTGCGCGATTTCATGGCGGACGACAACGCGATCATGTTGGCGACGCCCGCGTTCGGCCTCGGTATCGATAAACCCAATATCCGCTGCGTGATCCATGCGGAAATTCCCGGCTCCATCGAATCCTATTTTCAAGAGGTCGGCCGCGCGGGACGGGACGGACTTCCCGCGACGGGGCAGCTGCTGCTGGATCAAGACGATCTCAGTATCCAAGAGGAGTTCCTGAAGTGGGGGAATCCGGAAGAGCCCGTCATCGAGCAGGTCTACCGACTGATCGAAAAGCGCGACCCCGACTTGGATCAGCGGGGCTTCGATTATCTGCGCGAGATGATCAACTTCCACAATAAACGCGACTACCGCGCTGAAACTTCGGTGGCGATGCTCGAGCGTTGGGGCTGTTTGGCGGTGGCGACGGACTTGCGTTTCCCTTACGTCGCGGTGGGGGAGCCGGGCCAGGCCGAGTTCTCGTCGATGAAAACGGAGACGCGTCGGCGGGTGACGTCGCAAAAGCTTTACCAGCTGGCGCAGCTGCTCGAAATGAAAAGCGGCTGCCGTCAGCAGGATGTGCTCGCCTACTTCGGCGAGAGTATCGCGCCCTGCGGGATCTGTGATTTGTGTGCGGCGAAGGGAGCCGGCGCGTGAGTTTGGGCACGTTTCGTGGTCCCGCGTCCGAATTCCCGAATCCTCGGGAAAGTTCCCCCGAGGGATTGGTCGCCGTCGGGGGACCGATGAACGCGGCGATGCTGAAAGCCGCCTACGCCAAAGGGATTTTTCCGTGGCCGCAAGAGGGAATGCCGTGGCTTTGGTTTTCGCCGGACCCCCGCGGGGTTTTGGACTTCGCGGATCTGCATATCCCGCGTTCGCTGGCGAAAGCGCGCCGCCGGGTCGAGGACTCCTGGGAGTTCCGGTTGAATGGCGATTTCGCGGCGGTCATGACCGAATGTCAGTTGAAGCCCCGCCCCGGCCAAGACGGGACGTGGATCATGCCCGAGATGATTCCGGCCTATGGCGCGCTGTTTGACGAGGGGCAGGCCCTTTGCGTCGAAGCCCGTTGGGACGGCCAGCTCGTCGGCGGCATTTACGGCGTTCTTTCCGAGAGGTATTTCTCGGCCGAGTCGATGTTTTTTCATGTGAGCGACGCCTCGAAATTGTGTTTGTGGTTTTTGCTCGAGGAGCTTCAGCGCCGGGGCCACACCTGGGCCGATATGCAGATGGTGACCTCGGTGGTGGAGAGTCTGGGCGGGAAGTACATCGAACGTGAAGAGTTCCTCAAGCGCATCGGCGTTTAGTGTCTCAATTTGAGAAGAGGCCTTTCCGACAACTCCAAGAATTCCGACAATAAAGACATGTGGCGGATCGTCTTGGTTTTACTTTTCATCGCCTCGGGGGCGGCGTCCGCGGGCGTGATTTCACTGAACTCGGACAAGGACGTCGGGCTGACCATCACTCGTACGCCTCCCCCCGTGTCGACCCCGACCCGCTGGCTGCAAGTTGCGGATGCGTTGGGGGCTTTGATTCCCGAATCTAAAATCACCTGCGTGAAGGATGTGCTGGGACAGACGTTGTTCGCGCGGAGCAGTTCTGCCGACTCCGAAGATGTTTGGAAGTCCAACTCCAGCGTCAAAGCTTACAATCAGTTGAGGCTTTCGAGAAGTCCGTGTCTGGCCGTGCTGACCGATCGCTACTACCGCGACATCAACAAGGCGAGGGCGGATGGCGAAGAGTGGGGCTCGCGCCCCGATCGGGTGAACGCGGGCCGACCTGCGTTGAATGCGAAGTTGGGACAGGGATCTTTTGCGGACAAGAAGCCGGGCTTCGCTCTAGAGAGTGCGATGAAGCTGGCGCAGGGGAACCGGGCCGTCGCCATGGCTTTGGTGGGACATTGCGGGCATGACGATATCGAGAACTCGTTGCCGACGGTCATCGACTTTTCGAAGTCACCCGAAAGCGGCCCGGTCGTTTCGGCTTACTTGCGTGGTATTCGTGAACGTCGAGGGAAGGGCCAAAGCCCCGCCTTGAAAGGGGTGATCGACGTCATCGGTCAACAGGGGAACACGGGGCTCAAGATCGACTGTCCTCGATCGTCGTCCTCGTTCTATGCGCCGGGCGCCCTGGGCGCGGACGTCGATATCAGCGCGGATCTCAAAAAGAAGATTTCGTCGCTACAGGCGCCGACCAAAGGACCAGGGGCGCTGCCGGCCAAGGCCTACCACACCTCGTTCGCGGCGGTGATGGGCTGCCGGTTGGGAGCTTGTGGGATGTCGGAAGACGGTGCGGCGAAGCTGCTGGCCAAGATCGCGAGCATGTATCGCGGAAATCGACAGTCCGCGACCACCTCGAAATATGATTCCGTACGCCTGTTGATCGAGGCTCAGTTTGGCGTCAACTGGAACGATACGCGGGGCCTCGAGAAAGAATCCGCAGCCATCGCGGCTTGGCTGGAAAGTGACGAGGGCCGCCGCCAGATCATTGCGGTCGGTGGCAGTGAGTTTCTGGCGGAGAACCGGGCGAAGATGAATTGGGACATGTGGAAGAAGAACATCGACGCGTCGATCCTGACGCGTTCGGGGCCTTCGGGCGAGGTTTGGAATGCCCCTCCGCTCAGCGCCGGTCGAGATCCTTACTTCCAGGACGGCACGGGGATCCGCCCCCAGCAGAGTTTTTGCCCCGGATGGTCCGAAGAGCGTTGCACGTCGGCCCGTGAACGCCGTGACACCTGGCGCACGGACTTCGATTGGACCGAAGGGCAACAGCTGGTCGGTGGTCGGTTCGGAGCAAAGTTCTGCCAGGGGCAGCCGGCGAAGGACGAAGAGATCGAGAAGCAGGCTTGCCAAGCCCTGCAGCGGTTGGATGCCGACCTCTCATCGCCGTCGACGCAAACCTCACCTGCCGACGCCGTTCCGGGCGTTGAGTAAAGATCCCGACGTTCGCCTAGTTCTAGATCAAGATTTCTCTGCCCCGCAGCGGGGTGCCGGGAATTGGATTAGCCTGAAGGCGCAGCCTATGGCTAAAGGAGAATTCCCTTATGAAATTGCTGTTCGTTTGGGGTTTGCTGCTGGGACTCGCGTCACCGGCTTTCGCAAACAATTGCTACTATTTTCGTGATCTGCCCAAGGAGCTGAAGAAGTACCGTTCGGGCGATCAAGACATCTACGAAACCCAGGGCACGATGGTGATCCCGAAGGCCGTCGCGAAATGCAGTACCGACATCTGCGTGGCGTGGGTGATGTGTGACAATGGCGCCGGTGCGCCGACCATCAAAACCAAAGTGGCCTGCCGTGCGAAAGGCAATCAGTGCCCGACCGCGAACGACTGTTTCGCGGACGAAGCGGTCATGATCGATGAGGACTTCAAAGTGGCCGAGAGCAAGGCGTTGCCCACTCGCAGTTTGGATCCCGCGAACCAAGAAGGAGTGGAGTAATGAATATCCGCACATCTTTGATTTCGATCGCCCTGCTGTTGGTTTCGGGAATGGCTTCGGCCAGCGTCATGAATCGCGGGACCTCGACATGCACGGTGAAGTCCTGGGATAAATCGCATTACGAGCTGAACTGTGATCCCCGTTATCCCAAAGTGTTTCTGCGCACGCCGGCCGAATGGGTGAAAAAGGCGTTGCGGGACGAGAAGCCCGTCGTCGGCAACTCGGTCGAGATCAGCGTGACCGGCGAGCAGCTCCGTTCGTGGATCGACATGAACAAGAAGGTTCTCGCGAAGGCCGGTGAAACGGCGCCCGCGAAAAAGGAGAAGAAATGATTTCCGCAAAAAACTTTCTGGTTTTGGCTCTCTTCTCGCTGACGTTTTCCGTCGCATCGGCGGCGGACTACAAGGGCTGCCGTTACAGTAAGGCGTCGGGCGGAGACATTTGGGACAACACACGGGTGGCGGCGGCGTGCGCTTCGAATATCTGCGCGGCGGTCGTGGTCTGTGACAATCAGACCAGCGTTTCGAACGTCGTCTGTGCCAGCACACCCGAGGGCTGCCCCTCGGCGGACCAATGCATGAAAGAGCACAAAGCGAACGGCATCAAGTTCGGCGCTTTCGCCTCGACCCCCTACAAAGAGGTCGCGAAACCCACCTTCCCTGATGATAGTGGGGGCGGCGCCCGCTAGGCGCGCGTTTGTGAGGTGGCGGCGCCCGCTAGGCGCTGCGCTCGAGCAGATGCGGCCCCATCATGTGACGAAGGTCCGCGAGGGCCGTCAGGGCCTGATCGATATGTCGAGTCTCGTGAAGTGCGGTGACCGCGAAGCGGAAGCCGCACTCGTTTTTTCCCACCAAGGGGTACGCGCGTAGACCCGCGATGATGCCCGCCCGGTCCATAAACGCGGCCGCCTTCATGAAGGTGTCCAGGTCGCCCACGGGCACGTAGATCACCGGCTGTTCTTTCACGTTCCAGCAAGCGAAACCCAGACTTTGAATTCCTTGGACGAAGCGGCGTACGAGTCCACGAAGTTTCGCGCGCCGGAATTCGCCTTCGCTCGCATTGAAGTCGAGGACGTCATGCACTTCGCCGATCGTGCGGGGGCTCATGCCGGCCGAGAAAAGATATTGGGTGCAGAAGCTGCGGTAGTTTTCTTGATAGGCGTCCGGAATCGCGGCGAACGCCGTATGTGAGCTGAATGCTTTCCCGAAGCTGGTGACGTAGAAAATTCTTTCGAAGTTTTCACCGAAGTGGCGAACGACCCCGGTGCCGCCGGTGCCGTAGGGATTCTCGACGGTGGGATTTTCACCCAAGACGCCGAAGCCATGGGCATCATCGACGTAGAGGTAGGCGTCGTATTTCCGGCAAAGCTCATGCAGGCGACGGATGTCGGCGATCTCACTGGAAACACTGTAGACTCCGTCCACGCAAATCAGTTTCGGCGAGGGCAGGGACGGATCTTTCAGCTGGGCTTCGAGGTCCTCCCAGTTCTGATGTTTGAAGCGTTTCAGCTGCGCGCCGTGATCGCGCGCCAGACGGCAGGCCTCGAAGACGACGGCGTGAACGATCTCGTCGCAGAAAAGCGTGCCTTTGCCGACGATGCCGGGAATCAGGCTGAAGTTGGTCAGGGTGATCGTATGCGAGAGCAGGGTTTCCTTCGCGCCGAGAAATTCGCTGACGCGTTTTTCGAGCGTGGGATAGATGTCGGCGTCGATCTCCATGCGCGACCAGCCGCAAAGCGATCCCCACTGGCGCTGGTATTCCTCCGCACGGATCGAGTGCGCCAAATCGAATTCGAAACCCAGATAGTTCGTGTTCACGAAGTCGAGCAGCTTACGCCCGCGCGAGCTGAGTTCGCGGCCGTTCACGGCCTCGATCGGCAGATTGTACAGGCGTGACTCATCCAGCTTTTTGAGCTGCTCGAATTTGCTCATGTTGCGATTCCTCGTATCCTTGAAGAAGGTCTTGCCACAAAAAACTTTTCTGAAGCTCGCGGGTTCCGCCCAGAAACTTCAGATGGTAAAGGTCGGTCAGAAGCGTCAAGAGGGGGGCTTCGTCCTGCAATGAGCGGACGCCGCCCGCCTCGAAGGCCGCGGTGAGCGCGGTGATTCCGTGGTCCACGGCTTGCCACTTGAGAAGCGAAAGGGGCGTGTTCAACGCGCGCAAACCCGCCGCAAATCCTTTGTGCTCACGGTAGTCCAAGGCGCAGATCTCAAGAAGTCCGCGCAGAAGATAGTGAGCCTTGCGGACTTCAATGGCTTTGTCTTGAACCCATTGATGATCGACCAGATTCTTGCCGAAGGAGCGACGTTCCTGGAACGCGCGGACGAGTTCTTTTTCGGTGCGACTTAAAGTGCCCTGAATCAGCGCCGAGATCATCAGCCGTTCCAGATCGAAGCAGAACTTCAAGATTTCAAAACCCTGTCCCGCTTGCCCTAAACGATCGGTGTCCAGATCGATGGGGAGTCCGCGGGCCGTCAGGCTTCCGGTGCGACCCGAGCGAAAGCCGGCCAGCTCGAAGCGCAAGTCCTCTTGGGTCAGCCGGGTGCCTTCGATCATCAGGACTTCAAGTTTGTCCTCGGTCCAGGCGGAAAGAAAAATCAGGTCCGCGGGGCCATTCGTAAAACAATTCTTGGTGGAGTGCAGAAGTCCATTTTCGACTCTGGAAGCCATCGAGCGGATATCGGTTCCGCCGGTGCCTTCGGTGTTGGCGATCGCGCCGATCCACTCACCGGATTGCAAAGGGGCTTGCGCGCGCAATTTCTGCGCTTGGGTGCCGTAGTGGGCGATCAGCTCGACGCTGATTTGGTGCGCGACGCACGAGACGCCGAAACCCAAAGGCGTTCCGCGTTCCCCCAGGCGGCGGTAGCGGCGAATCAGATCGCGTGGACCCGCGGCGGGGGCAAAAAATCCCGTGGTCGCCAAACGTTTGAAGCCGGCTTCGTCGAAGGCGGGAAGGGCGCGGGCGGGACTCATTGGGTGATCCTTTCCGCGACGGGCTCAAGCGCGAAGGGACGATAGATTTCGTTCACCACGAATTGATCGTCGCTCCAGGTGTTGGCGGGCGTGAGTTCCGTCAGATCCAAGGCTTGGCCCGAGATGACGGGCTCAAGAAGTTTCAGTGAGGCGTGGGTGAAGCGGGACATCGAAGAGGCGGTGGTGATCAAATAAATTTGGTCCGCCGAGGTCCAAGGTTTCACGTCATGGTGGCTGAGATAGTTGACGGAGTAGCAACTGAAGAAGGCCAACAGCTGGCGGCGCCCCGGCGTATGCGTGAGTTCGGCGGCATTTTCGGTCGTGGGGGTTAAGCTTTGTCCCAGACTGGCGTGACCACCATAAACCAGGATGTCGTCTTCGCGCATGGCGCGCGCCAAAAATTCGTAGTGACGGGCCGGGACTTGGCCTAAGGCATCCGTCGGTCCCCAGTAAATGCGCAGCTCGCGGCGGTCTTCAAATTCGAGCGTGAATTCGATCGAAGATCCCTTTTCGCGAACGGCGTAGTCGAAGTTTTCACCCGCGCGGCGACGGATGTCCGAAAGTGTTTCGAGCAGCATCAGGGAGCTGGGATCGCGTCCGGGGCCGACGCGGAAGCCGGGTCCGTCCTCACCCTTCAGAATTCGGCGCGCGGCCTCTGCGACGGCGCCCAGTTCTTTCGTGGCGTCGTATTGGGTGTCGAGCCAACCCAAGATCAAACTGGCGCGGCGTGCGCTCAGGGCGGGAGGGGCGGTGTCTTCCGTCGAGAGCGGAACCATGCGGACATCCGCGCGGGTCAACTGACGCGAGAGAAGATCTCGGCAAGTTCGATCGCTCGAGATCCGGCGGGACGGATTCCAGAAGTACCAGTAGAATTCGGGTTGCGGCAGATCGGCGAGTTCGCCTTCCGCACAGGGGTTCATCGTGCGCGTGATGGATTTGAAGCGCAGCTCTTGCCAGTCGGCGGAGGCGACGGACCAGAAGGCGGTTTCGGGATTTTGCGGCAGCGGAATTTTGAGTTCGCGGGGCTCGGTGAGTGGTGTGTCGGAGCAGATGACGGCTTCGGCTTGCGCCTGGTAACGGACTTTGCGCTGGGGCGCTCCGGCCGCCATTTCTTTTTGCGCGATCAGCTGCCGCAAGCGCGGGCTGACGGGCTCGAGCATACCGGTGTCGAAACGAAATTCGGTCTTGAGGTCGGTGAAGGTCTCTTCGCGACGGAGGACCTTGAGGGTTTTGTCCTCGGCGGTGAATGAGAAATGAGTGATTTCGGGATACGTCGCGAGGACCGAGTTGCGCAGGTAGTTGAGTTGCATCTCGATGAGTTCGCGTTCGGTGAGAACGTGGGGTAGTTGCAAGAGGTTCGCTTCGGCTTCAATCGTGATCGCCACGCGGGCGGCATGACTCAGGCACTGGGTGGACAGCAATTTCACCACGCGCGCCGGTGGCGGAGCGGGGGCGACGGCCGAAACGGGACGCCATAGATAAAGCGCGACCAGGCCGATCGCGATGAACGCGATCCCGCAGATCTTGCTGAAGAGTTCCGAATTCGGCTTGAAATTCATACGCTTTGGCTCTCCGAGTTCCATATCGGAACGCCGGGGCCGGGGCGCGACGGGCGAAAAGTCGGGGACTTACTTTTTCTCGACCTCGATGGGCAGATCCGTCAACAGCGTCGCCCCTTCCACGCGGGCGAGGTACATCGCACCGAGAGCGTCACCCACGGCATTCAGCACCGATCGGCCCATGTCGAGGATGCGATCCACACCGAGGATCAGGGCGATGCCCTCCGGCGGAATACCTACGGTCGCCATGGCGGTCATGAGTAGGGGAATCGAGCCCCCGGGAATCCCCGAGACCCCGATCGACGTCAGCAGGACGAGCAGGATCAAGGTCAGTTGGTCGGCGACGCCCAAGTGGATTCCGTAGACCTGGGCGATGAAAAGCGCCGCGACCACTTCGAAGAGCGCCGAGCCGTTCTGGTTCACGGTCGCGCCCAGCGGGATCGAGAAGCTCGTGATCTTTTCCGGCACCCCGAAGGACTTGTCCAAGGTCCGGATGATGGTCGGGATGGCGGCGTTCGACGAGCTGGTCGAGAACGCGGTCACCATGACGGGCATCATGCGCTTGATGAACTCTTTCACGGGCACGCGCAGCAGGTACTTCGAAACAAGACCGAAGGTTCCGAACAGGTGCAGGCCGTAACCCAGAATCACGACCAGCATGTAGAGCAGCACGTTCTTCATGAGGCCGATCCCGAAGAAGCTGATCGCTGCGGCGACGAGGGCCGCCACCGCGAAGGGCGCGAGCTTCATGATCCAGCCCACGACGACGATGCAGGCCTCGAAGACCGTGTCCGCCGGGCCCAGAATCAGATCGGCTTTTTCTTTCGGTAACGTCATGAGCGCGATACCCGAAAGAAGCGCGACGAAGATGATCGCCAGCATTTCGCCGCCGGCCATGGCCTCGATGATGTTTTTGGGGATGACGCTTTCCACGAGGCCGGGCCAGAGCGCCTGTTTTTGCTCTTCGCCGCTTTTCTTGAAAGCATTGATCTGGTCACCGAACTGTTCCTGCGCGGCGACGACCACGTCGCGTGGCACGCCGTCGCCCGGCCGCGCGATCATGATCACCGCTTGACCGATCAAGATCGCGACGATGGTGGTCGCGATGTAGAAGGCGACGATACGTCCGCCCAGACGCCCCAATTTTTCCGTGGAGCCCAGCTGCGCGACGCCGGTCATGAGCGAGGTGAAAACGAGCGGCACGACGATCATGAACAGTGAACGCAAAAACGCGATGCCGACGGGGTTGAGGAGGTTTTTGACGATCCAGTTGCGCGATTCGACGTCGACGGCGTTCTGCAGGATCAGTCCCAAAACGATCCCCGCGATCAACCCGATTAAAATGGGACGGCCGCTGCCATGAGAGGGTTTCAACTCTGTCGCTTCCGTATTCAGTTCGTTCGAATTGTCTTTGGACATAACGAATCGGATAACCCAAATTCCCCCGAAGTGTAAGGCCTTTTCGCAAAAGCCAAAGACATTACAGAATATCCGAAACACTCTGGTGGATTTCTATTTCGCCTCTCGAGATACTGAGAAGGAACAGAGGGGGATTCATGTCAGCCACGCGCTTCGCGACTCGGGAAAATACTTCGATTGAGATCTACGGCAAAAGCACGCTGATCCCCGCGACCCTGAAAAATCTGTCGTCGACGGGGGCTTGCCTGGAGGCGAAGGATCTGACCGCCCGCTTGCAAGAGGGCGATCTGGTCTGCGTGACCGTTTACCTGTCGCAGCTGAAGAAGAGCCATCGCATCAGTGCGGAAGTCATCTGGCACACTTCGGGACGCACGGGCGTCAATTTCCTGAACTCCGACGAGCTCGTAGAAAAATTCATGGAACGCACCAGTAAAGGCGCTTGATTCGCGTCAGCTGCCCGAGATTTGAAACGAGTGAGTTTCCGAAGCCAGTTGGCGTACGAAATTCACCGTGAGCGCGCTGGCCGCGAGGACCAGCAGCAGATTCAGCCCAAAAATCCATTGCGCGAAGCCCGGCGACGACGCGTACGGGAACGCGAGCCCACCCAAAGCGAAGAAAAGGACCGCGAACGCCGAAACGGCGCTGAAGCGGAACGAACGCTGCAGCTCACGCAGGTTTTCGGTAAACTCCAGGAGCACTTTGACGGACGTCTTGAGGGCTTGCTGATCCGAAAGCGAAAGGTGGGGTGCCAGAATCTCTTCGATTTTGCCGATATTGCTGACATCGAGTTCCTGGTGAACTTCCAGGTCGTCCGGAGCCTTCGCGGCCTTGGCGATGCGATCGAGGTTCTGAACGGCGCGTTCGATGTTGGAGCGGACGGATTCGGTTTTATAAACGTAGACGAGGCTGATCAAGCCGACGAGCGCACCGAAGATCTCGGCGCAGCTGGCGATGAAGGCGTAGTAGTGTTCGGGCGTGATCAAGTGGGTCATCGGCTGGACGGACGTAGCAGATTTCGCGTCGGCGCCCCAGCGCTTTCCGTGCCCTTGAACAAGTTTACTTACTACCGAGCGGCCTGATTCGCGGCGAAGGACAGGAAGCCCGACATCCACGCCCACAGCGTGATCATCCAGAGTCCCAACAAGAACCACGCAAGGATCATTTGCGGAAGCTTCTCGCGCCACCGGAAGTTGAGCTCGACGTGACGTTCGCGCTCTTGCTGCTCACGGAGTCGTAGGGACAAGGCGTGCGCCAGGTAAAGGCGTTGGGGGAAATCGAGTTTCAGAAATTTGATCGCGACGAGCACCGAGCCGGACCGCAGGTTTTCCATGCGTGTGACCAAGCCGTAGCAGGCCATCTCGTTCTTTTGCGGCGGCGCGAACTGGATTTTGATGACCTCGCCGACGATGGGCGCAAGATCAAGGGGCGCGGTGAACGCCAGGCCGGTCAGCGAGATATTGCGGATCTCGGTGCCCTCTTCCCAAGGCGTCTGTTGCGGGCCCGCAAGACGGATCAACGTGTTGTCATCCGGTTGTAAAATATAGCGGGGGCTTCTTGCCACATACTTCGCCAATGAGCCGACCATGCCCAATATTTCGGACTTTTAGCCTGAAAACATAACGAAAAAACAACTGCAAAAGGCTGGAGGACTGCCCTAAGATGAGCCACTTTTATGTCCGAAGAACGATCGAAAAACCGCCCCAAGACCCCGAAAAAGCCGCGGAAACGCCGGCTCGAGGTCGAACATCCTCTGTCTTCCGAATCCGAGTTCACGAACCGGGAGATCGGCTGGCTGAATTTCAATCGCCGCGTGCTTCACGAGGCGGAGGATGCGCGGACGCCGCTCTTTGAGCGTCTGCGGTTTTTGGGGATCTGCCATTCGAATCTAGATGAGTTTTTCATGAAGCGGGTCGGGCGGCTGAAGCGGCAGCTCGCGATGGGGCTGATGTCGAAATCGGCCGACGGGAAAACCCCCCTTCAGCAGATGAAAGTCATCCGCGGCCTCGCGTTACAGATGGTGGCGGATCAGGCATCGATTTACGCGAAACAGATCCTGCCCGACCTGAAGAAGGTCGGCGTGCACGTGCTGAAATGGAAGGATCTTACGACCGTCGAAAAGGAATGGCTCGCGAAATACTACGCGAAGAACGTCTTCCCGGTTTTGACGCCGCTGTCGGTGGACCCCGGGCATCCGTTCCCGTTCATTTCGAATCTGTCGACATCGCTGGGCGTGACCTTGCGCCACCCCGAACGGGACGAGCAATTTTTCGCGCGCGTGAAGATCCCGCAGGTTCTGCCGCAGTGGGTGCGTATCGATCCCGAGTTTTCGAAAGACATTCGATTCATCAGCTTGCTGGATTTGATTCGCGAAAACTTGTCGGGTCTTTTTCCCGCGATGCAGGTGACCTCGGTGATGCCGTTCCGTTTGACCCGTAACGCCGACATCTCGCGCGACGAAGAGGACGCGGAAGACTTGCTCGAGTTGATCGAAGAGGAGCTGCGTCTGCGCCGCTTTGCGGAGGTCGTGCGCATCGAACATGGGCCGAATCCGGACCCCTGGATGTTGAAATTCCTGATGGAAGAGCTCGATCTGAACGCCGACGACGTTTACGAGGCGCCGGAAGAACTCGACTTCACGGGTTTCTCGGCGCTTTTGGATCTGAACCTGTCCGAGCACAAGTTTTCCCTTTGGAATCCCTTGGTGCCGGCGGCTTTCCACGAGGAAGAGCCGAACGCGTTCTTCAAACTTTTGCGCAATGGTGATCAGCTCGTGCATCACCCTTACGAGAGCTTCGCCGCGACCGTCGAGAAATTCATCCGTATCGCCGTCGACGATCCCAAGGTGCTCGCGATCAAGATGACGCTTTACCGGACGGGCGACAACAGCCCCTTCATCAAGTCCCTGATCCGCGCGGCGGAAAGCGGCAAACAGGTCGTCTGTTTGGTCGAGTTGAAGGCCCGTTTCGATGAAGAGCGCAACATCTATTGGGCGCAAGAGCTCGAGAACGCGGGTGTGCACGTCGTCTACGGAATCGTGGGTTTGAAGACGCACGCGAAGACCGCGCTCGTCGTCCGTCAAGAGGCGGACGGTCTGAAGTGTTACGCGCATTTCGGCACGGGGAACTACAATGTGCAGACCTCGCGTTTGTACACGGACTTGGGACTGTTCACCGCCAACGACGAGTTGACCGCGGAGCTCGTCGAGTTCTTCCATTACTTGACGGGCCGTTCGTTGAAGAGCGACTACAAACATCTTTTGATCGCGCCCGTGAATATGTTCAATCGCTTCAAATTTTTGATCGAACGGGAAGCGCAAGTCGCGAAGGACGGAAAGCCCGCCCTGATCTTCGCGAAGATGAACAACATGGAAGAGATCGACATCGGCCTTTCGCTGTACAAAGCGAGCCAGGCGGGAGTCGACGTGCGGCTGGTCGTGCGCGGCTTCTGTTCGTTGCGGCCGGGGATTCCGGGCGTGAGCGACCGTATTCAAGTCATGTCGGTCATCGGCCGCTTCCTGGAGCATTCGCGCGTCTTCTACTTCCGTAATGGCGCGGCCGATCCGGTGGACGGCGAATTCTACTTAGGTTCCGCGGATTGGATGTACCGCAATCTGCACGCGCGCGTGGAGTGCGTCGTGCCGGTTTTGGATCGCTCCTTGAAAGAGCGTCTGTGGGAGCTCGTGCAGCTGCATTTGAAAGATCAGCGGCAGACCTGGGACATGGACGCCACGGGCGATTACAAGCAGCGCTCGGGCGCCGATTTGGGCCTACACCAGACCTTGATGACAATGGCCAAGCAACGTGCCACGCTGCCCGAAGAAGACGCGGGAAGCTAACGCGTTTTCGAGGGGGAAATTTGAAGTTGATCCTATTTCGTCACGGTTTGGCGATGGAGCGCGACGATTCTTTCGCGCTGAAGCTCGACGACTCCATGCGGCCCTTGGTGGAAAAAGGGAAAGACCGCACCCGTAAAATGGCGAAGGCGCTGAAGCCCATCTTGGGCGATGTTAGCGTGCTGGCGACTTCGCCCCTTCTGCGCGCGGTGCAAACCTCGGAAATTCTGACCGGCGTGATGAGATTCGAGCAGAGCTTCGAAGTCACCGAGCTCGTCCCCGAGGCGCCACCCCAAGCGTTCGCGCGTTGGTTGCAGACGTCCGTGCCGCGCGCGACCTCGGTCGTGGCGGTCGGTCACGAGCCGCAGCTCAGTGTCTTCGCGAGTTGGTGTCTGGCCGGCGCGAACGAGAGCTTCATCGATCTGAAGAAAAGTGGCGCGATCTGTTTGGAAGTGGAAAGTTTCGATTCGTTGGCGCCCGGATTGGCGGAGCTGAAGTGGGTTCTCAGTCCGAAGGTTTTCGGCTGAAATCGAATTCACGTCACCGCTCCGCGGTCGACGAATTCACGTCTTGGAGTTGGCTGCGCCGTCGACGAGGCTGAGCAGGATGCCGTCTTTGAGGCCCACGGCGGGCATCAGCAGGCGGTGGACCGAGGCTTGTCGTAGGATCGCCTGCACGACGAGCGCCGCGGGCACGATGACGTCGGCGCGGTCGGGGCGCATTTCGAGTTTCGTGATCCGTTCTTTCACGCTCATCCGGCGCAATTTCTGAATGATGTTTTCCAGTTCCAAATCGGTCATTTCGGTTTTCGAGCTGCGTCCAAGCAAAATGGGTTTCAGTTTGCCGAGGGTCTCGAGGTTGCCGCCGGTGCCGACCGCGAAGTCCAGCCGGTGAGCGGGCATATTCGCGTGCACGTATTGACTGAGCGGGCGGATGAAATCGCCGATGACCAAGTTGATCTGCGCTTCTTCGAGGTGACGACGCTTCAACATCTCGAGCGTGCGGACGGTGCCGAAGGGAAAACTTTGCGTCGCTTCGATGCGGCCTTGGTTCGAAAAGGTGACTTCCACGCTGCCGCCGCCGATGTCGATCAAAACCGCGCGGTGCTGCTCGAGCCGGACCTCTTGGCGAACGGCGCGGTGAACCCATTGGGCTTCGACTTTGCCGTCGATGAGTTCGACTTTGATCCCGCTTTTGCGCCGAACGAGTTCGACGAAGGCGGCGCCGTTTGCGGCCTCGCGTAACGCGCTCGTGCCGACCGCGCGCACGCGGGTGATGCCGAACTTTTTGGTGACCTGGCTGAATTTTTCGAAAGTTCGCGCGGACTCTTTGAGGTTCTTCGCGGAGATCTTTCCGCTTTTGAAAACATCCGCGCCCAGACGAATCGGAAACCGATACTTCTTGATCGGGGTGAACCCTCGGCTGTTCACCTCGACGATGATCATCCGAATGGCATTGCTCCCGATATCAATCGCGGCTAACCTTTGACCAGCGAGGGGCGAGAAATTCATGACGGAATTCAGCGTATGACAAAGAAGCTCGTGTTGAAACACATTTCCTTGTTGGCGCTGGGCTTTTTATTCGGTCCCGTGAGCTTCGCGGCCGCCCCGGAAACCGCGAAGGTCGAAAAGCTGGAATGGCGCGGTCAGGTCGGCGCCGAAAGCTTGTTGTATTTGAAGCCGTCCGGTCTTGCGGGCACGACCCTTTTTCAAATTCCTTTCGCGGGGCTAGAGCTGCGCGCCGACCTTTCCGGCGGATTGCGCGCCGAGTTCGAACTCAATTACCAGGCCCCGGTCGCCGCGGGGAACGAGCTGAACCCCCAGCGCGCGAATCTTTCGACGACGGTCGGTGATTTGCGTTTTCGCGCCGGTCTTTTTGAGCCCGCATGGCTGGAGGGCTACGAAGAATTTTGGCCCTACGACCGCTACTCGCGGGACCTGGGTTGGTTTTTCGAACGTTGGGGCTACCTGCGCGCCGCCGACTACGGCGTCGAGCTGTTTCACCGCACGGACGGCGGGGGCTTCGGCATCGCGCTCGTGAATGGCGAAGGCGTACGCGCGTCCGAGCAGGGGCCGCAGAAGGACTTCCACGTTTGGGGCGGACTCGATTGGCGAAATGAAGAAGGTCGCCGGACGGAACTGCTGCTGACCGCGATTCGCGGGGGTTACGAAAACGTGCCTTCCGTCGATGCGGGTAAAGAGCGCGTGATTTTGAGCGCGCGCAGCTCGGCGCCAGAGGGTTGGCGCGCGGGGCTCGAAGCGATGTTCACCCGCGATCCGGTGGACGCGATCAACGCCAAGGTCGTCGACGGCACGGATCTTTTGGATCGAGGCGGGGAGCGTATCGCGGGACGTATGGGATCGGCGACCCTCGGTTACGGGGGCGCGCGCGCCGAAGCGGGCGGTCGTCATAGTCTGGTCGCGCGTATGGACTTGATCGAACCGATCAGCGGCGAAGGTGACCGTGGGGTCACTTCGACGCAATTGTTGTATCTGTATTCCCCCACTCCGGGTGCGGAGTGGCTCGTGCAGATCTCGAATCTGGATTACGGCGATCGCCATTCGAACGCGATTCGCGACGAAAACACCTGGAGAGTTTCATATCATGTCCGCTGGGATTAAGACCTTCATGCAAAAATACGATCGCGTTTTGATGTTCGCGATCTGTCTGGTCGCGCTGCTCTTGGTTTGGCACCCGCTTTTCCAGAATGAGTTCGTGATGTGGGACGACGACTTCAATATCTACGAAAATCGTTTGATCCGCGATGGGACCTGGTTGGATTTTTGGAAGAACGCCTACATGGGATTTTACATCCCGGTGACCTACACGATCTGGGACGCGACCGCGTACCTTTTCGGGCAGGACAATCCACGCCCGTTTCAAGTTCTGAATTTGTCGTTTCACTTTCTGAACGGCGTGCTGTTGTTTTACTGGCTGCGCTGGCTGGCGCGTCGGTTTATCGGTGAGAGCACGGGATACCCGCGCTCTTGGATGCTCGCTTTGGCGGTGCTGCTTTATTTGCTGCACCCCTTGCAGGTGGGGGCCGTCGCATGGCATTCGGGCTTTCGCGATCTGCTGTCGACCTTCTTCACGTTGTCGGCGCTTTTACTGCTGTTCACGTGCCGAAGCTGGTGGACGTGGGGGCTCGCCGTGCTGGCTTTCGCGACGGGGCTTCTGTGTAAGCCGGCGTCGGTTTACCTGCCGGGCCTGACGTTGATGTTGGCCTTCGCGCTGCCGCTCGCGACTGACAGAAAGCGCATTTTTTGGTGGTCGGGTCTGAACCTCGCGCTGGCGGCGGTTTTCGTTTACGTGACCCGGACGATCCAGGGCCAATTCATGATCGGGCTGGACGCGGCCCCGTTGCTGGATCGTCCCGTCATCATTTTGGACTCTTACGGTTTCTATATTCGCCAATTCTTCTTTG
Organism: Pseudobdellovibrionaceae bacterium; assembly: GCA_019637875.1. Taxonomy (NCBI): domain Bacteria; kingdom Pseudomonadati; phylum Bdellovibrionota; class Bdellovibrionia; order Bdellovibrionales; family Pseudobdellovibrionaceae; species Pseudobdellovibrionaceae bacterium. The sequence goes on from JAHBUW010000011.1 coordinate 66,170, forward strand.
GCGGTCCCCTTTCGGTCGATTACGGCCGTCAGCCCGGGCGCTTGATGGAGTGGGGTCTTTACTGGCAGACGCTGCCTTGGATCGCCGGCTTTTTGCTCGCGCTGATCGCGATTTTCTGGCGCGCGTGGCGGCCCGCATGGATTTTCATGATGCTTTGGTTGGTGCCGCTGTCGCCGACGAGCGGCCTCGTGCACTTCAATTTTCAGCGGATCTCGACCGTGACCGATCACTATTTCCAACCGGCCATGCCCGCGATGTGTTTTTTGCTTTTGTTCATTTTCTGGCGTTTGGGAACGGGAATGCAGGCGCGGCGTTTGGCCATCTCGCTGAGCGCGGTGGCGCTGATTTTCATCGGTTATCGCAGTCACGCGCGGATCGGCGTCTGGCACGACTCCGAAACTCTTTTTCATTCGATGATCGACGTGACGCCGTTCAGCCACAGCGGGAACAATTATCTGGGGTATTTTGCCTACCGCCGTCAGGATTGGCCGGCGGCCGAGAAGTACTTCCGTGACGCGCTCGCCAGCCAGCCTTGGTCGGGGATCGCCTCGGGCAATTACGCCTATTCTTTGATCAAACAGGGTCGCTATGAAGAGGCCCATCTTGTCCTGCGTGACTTCCTGAAGGATCCCGAGTTTTTCCGGCTGAACGAAGTGCACCGCCACGTGATCGCGATGAATTTTCTGGCGAACGGCCTCGCGCTCGCGAACTTGGGGCGCTATCCCGAGTCCTTTGCTTCGATCTGTCGCGTGTTCGAGTTCAAGCCGGAACAACGCGATCAGAACGACGCGACCGACACCTTAAGGAAGCTTCAAGCACAGCTGAATCCGCAGAATCCCGAGAGCGTGACCTGCCCGCAACCGGTGAATTAGAGGGGCCCCTTCTTCATGTCAGGATTTGGTTTTTTTGCTCGACTTTGATTGCGTTTGAACCGACCATCGCTCAAAAACAGGGGGGATGGCGGCCGTGGAAAGGCAATTTCAAAACCAACTTGATGAGATCAAAAGTTTGCTGCTTTCGATGGGGAACTCCGTCGAGAAAGCGCTCGAGACCGTCGTCACGGGCCTGATCCAACGCGACCTCGAAAAGCTCGAGGGCGTCTTCGCGATCGAAGAGCGGATCAATCACTACCAAGTCGAGCTCGATCAAGTCTGCACGGAGTTCCTGGCGAAACAGGGACCGGTGGCGACCGATTTGCGACTCGTCATCTCGATCATCAAAATCAATTCCGATCTCGAACGCATGGGCGATCAGTGCGTGAACATCTCGCACTCCGCGAAGGACTTCATCCAACAAAAAGGCAGCTTCTCACTGCAAGACATCCAAGTGATGGCCGCGGTGGCGCAGAAGATGGTGAAGGACGCGCTCGATTGTTTCGTCACGCGCAATGCGGAAGTCGCACAAAAAGTGCTGATGACGGACGATGAGCTCGATCAACGCAAACAACAGGTGTTTAACCAGATGGTCGCGGCCATGAAAAAAGATTCGACGGTGGTGGAGCCCGCCATGGATTTGATTCTGATCGCGCGCAATCTGGAAAGGATGGGCGACCATGCTACCAATATCGCAGAGGACGTCATTTTCGTCAGCACCGGAAAGGACATCCGGCATGGTAAGTACTCTTGACGTGACTCCCGGCCAAGTGCTCGTGGTGGAAGATGAGTCCGAGATCCGTGAACTCATCAGCCTCCTCTTGCTTCGCCAAGGCCATCGCGTACAACAGTGCGCTTCGGCTCTGGAAGGGCTGGATCAACTCCGCAAGAATACTTTCGACCTGATCGTCCTCGACTGGATGCTGCCCAACATGAGCGGCATCGAATTCCTGAAGCAGCTGGATCCGATCGCGGGCCAATCCACCAAAGTTCCCGTCCTCATGGTGACCGCGAAGACCGAACCGGGCGACATCGTCCAGGGGCTCGAGGCGGGGGCCGACGACTACATCACCAAACCTTTTGAACCCAGCGTTTTGACGGCCCGAGTTAAGGCTCTGCTGCGTCGCACGCAAACCTTGAAAGGCCCCGGAGCGCCACGCTCCCAGCTCAAAGTGGGCGAGATCGCGATGAATATGGACACCTACGAGGTCAAATTGAAGGGGGAACCCATCCATTTGACGCCGTCGGAGTTCAAAATCCTGTCGGAAATGATCCTGAATCAAGGCCGGGTGCTGACCCGGGATCAGTTGATCGAGACCGTGCAGGGGGAAGGGATCTCCGTGACCGGGCGTACGATCGATACGCACGTCTTTGGCCTCAGAAAGAAACTGGAGTCGGAAGCCGATTGGATTGAAACCATTCGGGGAGTCGGCTACAGAGTTCGAGCTGAATGAAGAGCGGATTTTTCCCCTGGCGTATATTCTGGAAGTTCTACCTGACGCTCATCGTTCTTTTGAACTTGAGCTTCGTCGCGGCTTTGTTCGCGGCGACGGTGCTTGGCGACTTCAGTTTGGCGGACCCGCGTTTGCCGGCGATCTTCGGTCTTTTTCTGATCGTGACTTTGGGGATTTCCGCGCTCGCCGCCTACCGGGTGGCCGCGCCGCTGAAGCGCGTGATCTTGAAGGCGCTCCGTCTGGCGCATAAAAAGCGCGATCTCAACATCGACGAGTCGGCGAAGGACGAAGATCTTTTCGAATACCAGCCCGGCGAATACTACGAACTCGAACAGGCGCTCGACCAGATCCGCCGCAAGATGAAGAAGCGCCGGATCCAGCTCGCGCACGAGCGCGAAGAGTCGCAGGCGCTCATGAGTTTCCTGGCCGACGCCGTCGTGAGCGTGGATTGCGACGAGCGCGTGAAGTTCTTCAACTCCAGTTTCGCGAAACACTTTCTGAGCTCTGAGCAGATCAAAACGTCGAACGAAGGCGGGCCGGGCCTGAAGCTGATCGACATTTTTCGTGACGACGAAGTCCTGTTCAAGATCCGTCAGGTGAAAAAAGACGGACTGGTGCAGACACTGCAGAAGCGCCTTTCGACCAAGATCGATCCGACGGGCCGCTATTTCTCGATCATCATTACGCCTTTACGCGAGGAAAAAACGCGCGAGATCTACGCTTCGCTCGTGTTGTTCCACGACATCACCGAATACCACCTGGCCGAGCAGATCCGCGTCGAATTCGTCGAGAACGCCTCGCACGAGCTGCGCACGCCGCTCACGAGCATCAAGGGGTTTGTGACCACCGCGCTCGACGACGCGCAGGCGGGACGTTTCGACCTGATGTCGTCGTTCCTGAAAACGATCTCGAAAAACGTCGATCGCCTGAGCGAGCTCGTGAACGATCTTTTGACGATTTCGAGTCTGGAGAGCAGTGGGGTGCTCAACCTGGAAAATATCGAACCGCAAGAGATCACCGAAGAGGTGATGGAGCGGCTTTCGCCCTTGGCCAGCAACAAAGACATCATGATGAAGGCGACGTACAATCGCGGCGCGTTTCGCGGCGATTACCGGTTACTGGATCAGGTGCTCACGAACCTCGTGGGGAACGCGATCAAGTACATTCCCACGGGCGGTCGCATCGAGATCCTGTGGTCGACGGATCCCGGGACCGACATCGTTCGCCTGACCGTGAAGGACAACGGACCGGGCATCGCCGAAGAGCATCTGCATCGTCTGTTCGAGCGATTCTACCGCGTCGATAAAGCGCGCTCACGCGATGTGGGCGGCACGGGGCTGGGCCTCGCCATCGTGAAGCACGTCGTGCAAAGTCACGGCGGGCAAATCTCGGTCCGCTCGGAACTGGGACGCGGCTCCGAGTTCATCGCGCATTTTCCGGATCGGCTTTAGGCTTAATCTTTCGCGTTTTTGACGGCGGAGCGGACGGCTTCGAAGATGCGGTCTTCGTCGCGGCCGCGATCTTCGACGTTCAGGAACCACTCATTTTGCGGGTAGATCACGCAGGCGATGCCTTCTTCGCACTTGCCCATGCAGCCCGCCGAGGACACCCGGACGCTTTTGCCGAATTCGTTTTTGCAACGGTCCTTCAGGCGTTTACGCAGCTCTTCGGCGCCCTTCGATCCGCATTTGTGGGATTTGTCGGGGGAATTTGTGCAAACGAATAGGTGGGCTTTGAAACTCAAGTTGGCACCTCGAAGGACGCAGTGTAAATCGCGGGAATCGTGAATGCAACGAAGCCTAGCCCCGAAATCAGCGCCCTTTTTCAAGAGACCTATGGGGCCTTTTGGGGCGAACGCTGGCCCGCGCTTTGGAACGCGCTGAGCGAAAAAGAGCTGCGCGTCGCCCGTATGAACCGCTTTTCCACCGGGGCTTTGCCGCTGCCGGCGTGGCGCACCGACGCGCCGGGACTCTTCACCCTGGAGCGGCCCGCCGCCGAAATCAGTGCGGCGCGGGGCCCGGAGGGGCTCCTGGCTTACTACATTATGGATCCCGCGAGCGTTTTCGCGGCGCGCGCTCTCGAAGTGGGGCCGGACGACACTGTGCTGGATCTGTGCGCGGCGCCGGGCGGGAAGTCTCTCGTTCTGATTGAGGCGTTGGCCGACGGGACGGGCGAGATTTTGCTCAACGAGCCCTCGATGCCTCGCCGTGAGCGCCTCAAAAAAGTGGTGCAGCAGTATGTCGATCGCGGCGTGCGCGACCGCGTGCGCTTGACCGGAAAAGACGGCGGTAAATTCGCGCTCACGCACAAAGAATCCTTCGAGCGCATCTTGGTGGACGCCCCCTGTTCAGGCGAGGCGCACCTTTTGGAAAACACGGAAGAGCGCGAGCGCTGGACGCCCCAGAAGTCGAAGGGGCTGGCGCAGCGCCAGTACGCGCTGCTGACCGCGGCGCTCGAGGCGCTGAAGCCGGGCGGCACGCTCGTGTATTCGACCTGCACGGTTTCCAAGTGGGAAAACGAAGGTGTGGTGGAAAGGTTTCTCGCGAAAAAAGGCGACCGTATCGAAGGGATCGGTTGCGTGGTTCCCGAAGGCGGCGAACGCGTCGAGATCGCGGGCGGTGGTGAAGGGATTTACTTTTTGCCGGATCGGGCGGGTTTCGGCCCGATCTTCATGTCACGATTTAAGAAGAAAGACTGAGCCGCCGGTGGGTGGCGCGAGTCATGAACTCCGCACGCGCGCTTTGCGGTTGCGGTAGTCTTTGGGGCTGACGGAGCCGTAGGTTTTCTTACGGTAGATCTCGATCAGCTCCTCGTTGAGGTCGCGCTCGACGACGTTCATCAAGAAGTGCGGGATGTTTCCCTGCGCCATCAACTCGGCCATGTATTCGGCGGTGACGTTCAGGATGAAGTCCGACTCGCTTTCTTCGGCGAGATCGGAACGTTCCAGACGGAGCATCATCAATTCAAATAAGCGGTCGTTTTTCATTCAATGATTCCTTCGGAGTTCAAACTCTAAAGGTTAACGGGACTCGTTGATTTTCTTGAGGGAGTCGGCGCCCGGGGGTAAAGTCGAGGCGTGAAATCGCTGAACGAAAATGAGCTGCGCGAACTGGTCCAATGGATGAAACCTTTGGTCGAAAACTCGCGCCTTCAGGACGTTGGGGTGGACGGAGACGGACTTTGGCTTGAGATCTACCGCCAAGGAGTTCGGCGAATTTATTTCGATCTCAAACCGGGCCGCGGTTTCATGGTCCTTTGGTCCGGGGACGCGAAAGCGCCGCGGAAAGGATCTTCCAAACCCCTCGCGCTTTTTTTGAATTCGCATGCGAAAAATTTAGAGCTGCGGGAGCTGCGCATGAAGGAAGGATTCGGCCGGGTCGTCGAACTTTTCTTCACCTCCCAGGACGGCGAAAAGACGACGACCTTGACCGTGGTCCTGATCCCGCAGGCGTTGAACGCGACGGCGGAATCCGGCGGCAAAAAACTGCATTGGGATAAACCGAAACCGCTCGAACCGCAAAACCAAGTCGCGGACTTTCCGGTCCGTTATGACGATTGGGATTTGTACCTGCACGAGTACATGGAGCTGCACCGCGGTCCCCGGACGGTGGATCAACCGGTGGATAAGGTTCCCGTCATCGATCCGCGCTTGAAGACCTGGAAGAAAGACCTCGATAAAAAACGTGGGGTCATCATCAAGTTGGACGAGGCGCTGGCCGCCTTGGATGGCGATGCGTGGCGGGCCTTTGGCGAAGAGCTGAAGTTCGGTCGCGACCTGCCGGAGCATCCCCTTTGGGACGCGAAGCTGAATTTGCACGACAATCGCGAACGCGCGTTCCGCAAGGCGAAAGAGTCGAAGCAGAAGGTCGAAGGCAACCGCGAGCGCCGGGAAGAGCTCTTGATCGAGATCGCGCGTTTGGAAAGTTGGCTCGAAGATCCCGCCCGCGCGCCCGCGCCGCGTGAAGTGGTGAAGGGGCGCGGCACGAAGGCGCTCGAGAAAACCGAAACGAAGGGGCGGACGCTCAATTTGCCCTCGGGGCTGCAGGCGGTTTACGGGCGTTCGGCGAAGGACAATCTGGCGATTCTGCGGCAAGCGCGGGCCTGGGATTTGTGGCTGCATCTGAAGGATGAACCCGGCGCGCACGCGATCATTTTTCGGGAAAAAAACGAAAATGTCGGAATTCACGACATCGAAGAGGTCGCGCAGTGGCTTTACAAAGAGAGTCACGGCAAAAAGACGCGAATGGTCGGTCTGCGTTTCGAGGTCATCGTCGTCGAATGCCGCTTCGTCCGTCCCATCAAGGGCGATCAGCTCGGTCGCGTAAATTATCACTCGCCGACCGTGTACAGCTTCGCATCAAAGGATTGATTTTAGAGCTTTCGTCAGTAGGATCGAGGACTTGAAAACTGAAGTCCGGGACCCAAAAATCGGAGGTCGCCCTTGATCGAAGTGCGCGCGTTGACGAAGAAGTACGGCGAAAATCTCGCCATCAACAATTTGAACTTCAATGTCAATAAAGGGGAAGTCGTCGGCTTTTTGGGGCCGAACGGGGCCGGCAAATCCACGACGATGAAAATCATCACGGGCTTCATGGCGCCGACCTCGGGGGAAGCGCGCGTCTGCGGCTTTGACGTTTTCGAAAGTCCGCTCGAAGTGAAGCGCCGGATCGGTTATTTGCCGGAAACCCCTCCCGTGTACGGCGACATGCGGGTACGCGAATACCTGGACTACGTCGCCGAGCTGAAAGGCGTACCCGCGAATCTGCGCGCGAAAGGCGTCGATGGAGCGTTGGAAAAAACGAATCTCGGCGCGGTCGAAAAACGTTTGATCCAAAACTTGTCGAAGGGCTTCCGTCAACGCGTCGGTATCGCCCAGGCGCTCGTCTCGAATCCCGAGGTGCTGATCCTGGATGAGCCGACCGTCGGTCTGGACCCCAAACAGGTCGCCGAGATTCGCGACCTGATCAAAGAGCTGCGCGGCGAACACACCGTCATCTTGTCGACGCACATCCTGCCGGAAGTGCAGGCGACGTGCGAACGGATCATCATCATCAACCGCGGCCACATCGTCGCGCAAGACTCGCTCGAGAACCTGTCCGCGCTGCAAGCTTCCGGGCGGCGGATCCATTTGAAGCTGCGTAAAGCGCAAGAAACGGCGCCGGGCTTCATCGGGGGGACGCGCGGCGTGCGCGCCGTGAAAGCGGGCGCGACGCCCGTGGAATGGGAGATCGACGCCGAAACGGACGAGCAGATCATCGAGGATCTAGCGCGCGCGGCGATGGATCAAGGTTACGGTTTGCTGGAAATCGGCTCGGTCAAGGTGGGCCTCGAGGACATCTTCATGAAATTGACTTACGGTTCGGGCGAGTCCGCACCCACGGCGGAGGTTTAAATGAGTCCGACGATCACCATCTTCAAAAAAGAGTTCCGCGGTTTTCTGTTCAGCCCCGGATTTTTGTTGGTCTGCGCGTTGGTCATGACGATCGTCTCGTGGATCTACCCCACGCAGCTGAAGGTCTTCGACATGCAGCTGAAGAACGCCATGTTTCAGCAAGGCATGCCGACGCAAGGGCTGAACATCCACTACGCGGTTTTCCTGCGTCTGCTGCAGTACGTGAATCTGATGCTGATTCTGGTCGTGCCCGCGCTGACCATGCGTCTGTTCGCCGAAGAAAAGAAAATGCGGACCTTCGATCTGCTTTTGACCTCGCCGGTCACCAGCGTGCAGATCGTGCTCGGGAAATACCTGGCGGCATTGGGGGCGATCCTCGTGGTGATGGGGTTGGCGTTTCTGTACCCGGCGACGACTTGGATTTTCGCGTCCTTCAGCTGGTTGCCTTTGATCGTGGCGTTCGCCGGCATCTTTTTGGTCGCGGCGGTGTACGCGGCGATGAATCTGTTCTGTTCGTCCCTGACGGAAAGCGCGATCGTCGCCTACGTCATGGCCGTGATCTTCAATCTGTCGATCTGGTTCGTCGGGATCGGGGCCGAGATCGCCGACGGCGCGACGATTCGGGCGGTGCTGGATCACGTCTCGTTGAATTCGCACTTGGCCAGTTTGGTCGAGGGCACGGTGCGGACCAGCAGTTTGGTGTTTTTCGGCAGCGTGATCTTTTTGTTCGGTTTCTTGAGCGAGCGGGTGGTCGAAAGCCACCGGTGGAGGTAAGTCATGAGTCAACTCGGTAAGCTGCTTCTGCTCGGCGCGCTGCTCAGCCTGATCTCGTTCATCGTGTTCTTGGCGCTCTTGCAAGCGTGGGTGCCCTTCCACTGGGTCGCGATCTTCTTCATGGTGACCTTCACCGGCGGCGCGATCTATCTGGACCGCAAGTTCTATTCGGAGTTCTTCTCGATGAAGACGACGAAACAGGGACTCAGCATGGGAACGTTGATTCTGCTCGTGGTCTGCATCCTGAGCGCGGTGAATTTCGTGGGCGCGCGTCGCTACCTGACGCTCGATCTTTCGGCGGCGAAGGTGAATTCGCTTTCCGAGCAGTCGCTGAAGATTCTGGACACCATGAAGGACGACCTGAAGGTCATCTACTTCTACAACACCGGGATGGAAGGCGTCGAAACGAACCGCAAACAGTTCGTCGATCTGATCCGCAAGTATCAAGATCATTCGCCGCGCATTCAGCTGGATTTCGTCGACGTGAACACGCGTCCCGATCTGACTGAAAAGTATCAGATCAAGCAAGGCACGCAGGCCGTGCTGATGGAATACCAGGGGCGGACCAGCTTGATCGAAAAAATCGACGAGCAGGAAATCACCGGCGGTCTGGTGAAGGTTTCGCGCGCGACCGCGAAGAAAATTTTGGTCGTCAGCGGGCACGGCGAGCTGCCGCTCGACAGCGCGCCCGGTGGCGACAGCGCGAGCTTCATGAAAAGCCTGCTCGAGGGCAATCGCTACGATGTCGGCACGTTCACGTTCGCCGAAGCCGGTCAGGTCCCGGCCGACGCCGACGTCGTGATGATCTTGGGGCCGAAACAGCAGTTTTTGGAGAGTGAAGTGCAGGCGCTCGAAGCCTATCTGGAAGGTGGCGGCGGCGTCCTCTTGGCGCTGGAGCCCCATCAAGCGACGGGCCTGGAGCCTTTGCTGAACCGCGTGGGCATCAAAACCGCGAACAATTTCGTGCGCACGACGATCAAACTGCCCATCGGCGAAACGACCGATCCGCGTTTCACGCGCGGGAGCGTCTTTTCGCCGACGAATCCCATCACGCGCCCTTTTGGACAGAACCAGTTCACGGTCTTCCGTTTTCCGCAGTCGATTGAACGTGTGGGAACGAATCCGCCCGAGGGACTGCAGATCGACGATCTGGTGCGCACCGACGCTTCGTCTTTCGCGGTGACCAATTTGCAAGCGACGCAAAAATCGGCGGACGGCCCGTTCACCGTCGCCATGGGCATCAAAGGAAAAATGCCGGGCGCCGCGGACGCGAAAGAGTTCCAGATGGTGGTCATCGGCGATCGCGAGTTCGTCAACGATCAGTCGCTTTACCAGAATTTGAACCGGGACCTGCTTTTGAACGCCGTGGCTTCACTCGCGCGGGAAGAGCACATCATCTCGATTTCGCCGAAAGAAGTGGGCCGCACGGAACTCGTCCTTCTGGACACGAGCTTCGTGCTTTATATCTTCCTGTTCGCCATTCCGTTGCCGCTGGCGCTTTACGCCGGCAGCTTCGTGATGTGGTGGCGCCGTCGGAGCGCATAGGACAGGTTCCAAGGAGTTGCGCATGAAAAAGAACAAAGCCCTCTTCATGTGGTGCGCCGTCGCCGCGGTCGCCGTCGCGGCCGCGATCTTCGACTACCAATGGGACCGGCGCCAAGAAGAACGCAAATCCCAAGCCTCGCGGCTTCTGAAGTTCGAGTCCGCGCAGATCGCGGCGTTCGAGCTGACCGGAGGATCTTATTCGATCAACCGCGAAGGCACGCCGCTGATGACGAACAAGTCGCGTTTCGAAAAGACGCCCGAAGGTTGGTGGATCAAGTCGCCCATCGACGAACGCGCGAATCAAGATGAAGTGCAGGGTTTCGTGGAGGGACTGGTGCATGAGCGCGCGCAGGAAGTGCCTCTGAATGACCCGAATGTCGACTGGTCGCAGTTCGGTCTGCAAGAGCCGGCGGGCGGCGTGCAGGTCTTCGATACGACCGGCGCGAGCGTGACGCTGACCGTGGGCACGCGCAAGAATTTCCAAGGCGATCCCTACCTTCGCCGCAGCGACGAAGCGAAAGTCTTCCTGGGCACGAACTCGTGGCTGACCCGGATCGAAAAGCAGCTGCGTGACTTCCGCGACAAGCGCATCTTGCGTGAGCCTTCGATGAAGCTCCGGAGCGCGAAGTTCACCGAAGGCGGCAAGTCACTGACCTTCGAGCTGAAGGACGCGACGTGGTTTTCGCCGGAGCATCCGGAGTGGAAACTCGATCAGGCGAAGGTGCGCGAGGTTCTCGCGAATCTGGTCGGTCCCGTGATCGCCGAGTTCAAACGCGAGAGCGAGCCCACCGAGGCCGAGCTGGCGTCGGCGGGGCTTGCGCCCGCGGCGCTGAAGATCGAGGCGCGGATCGACGGTCAAGAAGCCCCGTGGACCGCCGACATCAGCCGTCCCGTGAATCAGATTCACCAGGTTCTGATGTCGCATCCCCGGCTGTGGGTCGCGGCCAACGAAGGCGAAGTCGGCAAGTTTTTCGGTTTAGATCCCCGGCAGTACCGCGATCTGAAAAGTCCGCTCGAGTTCGATCAAGGACGGGTGGCCCGGATCGAAGTCAAACGCGGTTCGGATTTCATTCGCGCTGAAAAGAAAGCCGATGCGTGGACGATCGTCGAAAAATCGAAAGCGGACTTGGAAGTGACCTCGGAAAACGTCACCCAGCTGGTCGCGGGCTTGCGCGAGCTGCAAGCGACGGAATTCCTGGCGACCAAGACCAGCACGAGCCCCGATAGCCGCACCGAAATCAAACTTTACAACAACCAAGGCGAGACCGTTTTGGCTTTGAATCTGGGCGGGAGCACGAGGAAATTGGGCGAGCTGGCCCTCTTGACGGCGCAGTCGAACCTGTCTGCGGAAGGCTTCAGCCTCGAGCAGCAGAAAGTGCAAGAGCTCGGCATCAATCCCTTGTTGGCGCGTGAGTTGCGTCCCGCAAAAACCGAAGCCACCCCGACCCCCGCCGCGGCGACGGAAGGTACGCGATGAGCCCTAAAATCAAAATCACTTCCCCGACGCGCGTGGATCTGGCGGGCGGAACTTTGGATTTGTGGCCGCTTTACGCCTTCATCGGCGGGGCGACCACCGTCAACGTCGCGATCAGTTTGTGGACCGAGTGCGAGATGGAACCCTTCGCCGACGGTGTTTCGATTCACTCGGACGATCTTAAGAAATCATGGACCTTCCCCGGACGCGCAACGCTGGTTTCGAGCACGGATCCGGAGTTGGCGTTTTACCGCACGCTGTTTGAAGCGGTGCCGGATTTGGATCACGTCGCCGTCCGCACGCGTTCGCAGTCGCCGGTGGGCGGTGGGATTGGGGGCAGCTCCAGTCTTTTGATTTCTTGTTTGAAGGCGGCCCACGAATTCACCGGGCAAATTCTGCCGGGCACGATCGAGCTGACGATGTGGGCGCACCAGCTGGAGGCGCGGATGCTCCGCACGCCCACCGGAACGCAGGATTACGTCCCGGCGATCACGGGCGGGCTGAACCTGATTCATTTCTCGGATCGCAAAATGACGAACGAGGTTTTGCCGGTCAAGGGCACCCCGCTCGAGACGCACTTTTTGCTGGTGAACACGGGACGGTCGCATCACTCGGGGCTGAACAACTTTGACGTGCTGGCGCGCACCGTGAACCGCGACGAGGTGGTTTTCGGGGCCTTGAAGTCCTTGAAGTCCGTGGCGAACGAGCTGGTCACCGCGATCCGCGGTCGGGACTGGTCGGTGGTGCCGGATCTGTTCCGGCGCGAGCTGGACGCCCGCTTACAACTGACCCCGAAATTTTCAAGTCCCGAAATTGAAAAACTGCACGACCTCAGCCGTCAAGAAGGGGCTTCGGCCCTCAAGATCTGTGGCGCGGGCGGGGGAGGATGTGTGATGATTTGGGTGGAACCTCGGGCTCGCGAAAGGGTCGTCCACGCATGTCAAAACGCCGGCTTCCAAACGCTCAACGCCGCACCGGTGGATCCTCTGTAAAAAGGGATTCGCAGCAGCGCTTCGTGCGTTTTCTGGGGCTGTCGATCTCGGGCGGGAAGTCGGACAAAGCCTGCCTGGCGGTGGTCGACTACTACCCCGAATCGAACCGCCTTTTTCTGAACCGCATTTTCGACCGCATCAAGGCCGAGGAGTTCATCTCGGCCGATCACAAAGTCCACGAATTGATCCAGCAGTTTTCGGAAAACGCGCACTCCCTCGGCATGGATGTGCCGCTGAGCCTTCCGGTCTGCGTGCGCTGCGAACTGCCGTGCCCGGGTTATGAAACCTGCACGGTCCCGCAGATCAAATGGATGCGGGCGATCTATCAAGAGAGCGACAAACCCAAACCGAAGAAGATGTTCACGCCCTACACGCAGCGACCGCTCGATCTGTGGTTGCAAGAGAACATGGACGACGGCATCGACGTGCAGCACGCGCTCGGCGCGAACCTGGCGCCGCTCGTGGCGCGGGCGCATTTTATCCGTCGGCGTTTGGCGTTGGACGTCTTCGAGGCCCATCCGCGGATCGCCGTTTGGCGTTTGGGCCAGCAGCTGAAAGTGAACCGCAGTCAGCTGAAGGTGTACCGCAACTCCGTCGGCGGCGATGAGGCGCGGCGGATCTTTCTGCAGGCGATGAGCGATCAGCTCAAGGTTTTCTTCTATCACCACGATTTGAAGCTCATGACCGAAAACTTCCACGCGTTCGAGAGTTTTCTGTGCGCGTTCACGGGCTATCTGCGCCACGGAAACCAGACCCAAAAACGTCCGGCGAGCTTCCCGAAAAACGAAGTCTGGGTGGAACTTCCCCGCGATTCCGAAAAGTAAGCCCTTTGCCTGGACCTTCGGAGAGGCGGGGCCCGGATGGGACTCGAGGGGCGGAGGGGATCATGTCATGATGGAAGCGATGTCACGTTTCACATTCGCGATCGTTTTCCTCGCGTTGTCTTTGCTTGCGCCGCTGGCGCAGGCGCAATACCGCCACGAGCTTTTGCGGCGACTGGCGGTCTTTCCCATCGGCGGCACCCAGGCCGCGAGTTCCGAAGAGGCGTGGTGGCAGGTCCGCGAAGTGCTCACGAAAGATCAGCGCTTCCTGGTCGCGAGCCGCCGATTCATGATCAATCGCGGGGTCTTCCAGGCGCGCGAGACTTTGAAGCCCGCCGACGCGATCATCTTGGGTAAAATTTTGGATGCCCAGGCGCTCGTGACCTTATTCGTGGTCGATCGCCGCATCTTGATGAACATCTACGACGGCGAAAACGGCTATTTGCTGTGGACCGGCGAGATGGAGTTCCATCCGGCGCTCCCCATCAACGACCAGCTCGTGAAGGCCGGTCAGAAGTTGATGAACGATTTCCTGTTGGATCTTCCCTACCAGGGTTACCAGATCGTCGATTCGCTGAAAGAGAAGGCCGTTTTTGAAGAGAACGGCGAGCGTCGCGCTTGGGTGTCGGTCGGGAATACCAGCCGCGTCGAAGTGGGCGACAGCGTGCAGTGGATCGAAGTCGTCGGCGACCCCAGCCGCGTTTTCTTCAAAGACGGCAGCCAAGTGCAAATCGTCGCGGAAGGTCAGGTCGTCGAGATCAAATCCGACCGGGTCCTCGTGAAAGTCTCGCGTGTCCGGAACCTCGAGGATCTGCGCGAAAATGCGTTGGTGCGGTTACCCAAAGAGGTTCGGCTGCTCAAAGACATCTACATGAACAAGGACCGAAGCGCCGATCTGGCGCCCGAATATCTCGCCTCCGAGATGAGACCCGTCGGGGATGTGGAAAAAAGGCATTCGTCCACCACGACCTCTTTGGCGTTCATCTTCAATCTGGCGGCGATGATTCTTTTGGCTTTCTAGTTTTTAGGGAATAAGTTGGTAGGCGATGGATTGGAAGTCGCGCAGTCAGATCACCGATGACGTGGTTTATTTCCGGTACGTGCCGGAATCGTTGGAAGCCAACGTGCAGGACGTCTTCGTCTGGGATTTGGATAAGACCTACCTGGATACTTCGATCGATTCGGCCCGCGCGCTGCTCATGACCGTGATCGAACGCGCGCTCGCGAAAAAGAACGTCCCCGGGACCAACACGTTGTTGCAGGTGCTCGCGCAGACTTGGACCTCGGCGCATCAGCAAAGCCGTCTGCCGATCTATTTCATCACGGCCTCGCCGCCGCAGCTCGAAGCGCGGATTCTGGAAAAGTTCGAGATCGACGGGATTCGCCCCTTCGGCTGCTTTTACAAGGACAACTTGCGGAACCTGGCGCCCAAGCGTTGGTGGCGTTTGACGAAACAGGTCGGCTACAAGGTGCAGGCGCTGCTGCAGTTGCGCACGCGGCTGCGCGAGGACGTGCGCCAGGTCTTCTGGGGCGACGATTCCGAATCGGATGCGATCATCTACAATTTGTATTCGGATATTTGCTCGCGCCGGATGTCCGCGCAGGAGATCCGGAACGTCCTGCGCGGTTTCTTCGTCACGGGCGAGCAGGTCGATCGTATCTTGATGTTGCAGAGCTCGGTTCCCGAGAACGATCCCGTCGAGCGGATCTACATCAACCTGGCGACCGATACGGATGCCGATTGGTATCTGAAGTTCGGCCGCCGCACGCTGCCGATCGAGAATTACTTCCAGGTCGCGGTGGACTTGTTTCAGGATCAACGTCTGAGCTCGGACGCCGTCTTGAGCGTCGCGCAGGATATGATCTTCAATCACCGCTTCAGCCCGGAAGAACTCGTGCGCAGCTTCGAAGACCTCGTTCGTCGGCAGATTCTGGGGCAGCAGTGCGTGGACCGTTTGCTGCCGATCTTCATCGACAAAGGCATGATGCCGGCGGGGTACCGTCCCCGCATGCAAGTTCCGAAAGAGACGAAGGTTGAGAACGGGCGCGTGTACGAACTGGAAGGCCACTTCGAGCCTTGGGTGCAGGGCCGTATCGACTATCTACACGATTACCGCTGACGCCCTTCTGGTGTACGTAAGCGGATGACGAACTGGGTGTGCGGAGAATCCGGGTTCAAAGTCAGTTCCCCCCCGTGCTGTTGCACGATGCCCTTGGAAATACTTAGTCCCAAACCCGTGCCCTGACCGACCTGTTTCGTGGTGAAGAAGGGCTGCATGATTTTTTCGGCGTTCTTCGCCGAGATGCCGCGGCCGCTGTCGGTCACGGTGACTTCCACCCACTCGGCGTTGCACTGTTTGGCTTCGATGCGCACCCAGCGTTCGGGTAAATCCAACACGGCGTCGCGCGCGTTCGTCAGCAGGTTCAGAATCACCTGACCCAATTGGACGGGCTGGCACTCGACTTCGATTTCGGCGTCGCACTGGACTTGCAGATCGATCCCGCGGTTGCGCATGGCCTCGCTGCACAGAGAGGCCGCTTCCCACACCACCGAGCTGAGGTTTTCGCGTACGAAGGGATCCTGACTGCCGTCGCGCGAAAAGGCGCGCAAACCGCGGATGATCTTGTTGATGCGGACGCAGGTCTTTTCGATTTTGTCGAGCGTCTCGAGGATCACGAGTTTGTCGATTCTGCCGCCCTCGACCTGTTCGCGAAGCTTTTGCGTCCGCATGGAGATAATCGCGAGCGGATTGTTCACTTCATGCGCGATCCCGCCCGCCATTTCGCCGAGCGAGGACATCTTCGTCGAGTAAAGAAGCTTCTGACTTTGCTCGAGGACCAAATGCTCCAAACCTTCTTTGGAGCGTTGGAGTTCGGCCTCTTGTTCGCGCAAAGTGCCGAAGGCCACCCGCAAACGTTCGGTCATGTCGTTGAACGCCTCGGCGAGGAGTCCCATCTCGTCGTCGGTTTCGACGGGGACCTTCAAGTCGAGGTTGTGGGGACCGAGATGGCGTGTCGCCAACGTGAGTTTCAAGAGCGGACGGGTGCCGCGATCGATGATCAGGAACGCGAGTCCGGTCATGAGCAGCGCCGTGAAAACACCCGCGGCCAAGGGCCACGCCATGATTTCGGCCGCCCAGGCGTTGAGCGCGCGATGCTCGTGGACCGCGATCAGATGCCAGCGACCCGAGAGCGGCCGGTGGTAGGCCGAGTAGCTTTCTCCGTCGGCGGTGAATTCGAATTGGGTTTCGCCTTTCTGCGCGTGCTCGAGCGCGATCCGGTCCACATCGGAAAGATCGGCGGAGTGAAAGGGGAGCCCGGGGTGACTGAGGATGCGGTTCGACTCGTCCGTCACGAACAGGTAGCCCTTTCGCCCCAAGGAGACCGCGCCGATTTCATTGAGAAGGGCGTCGGTGAACCGACAGATCGCGATGACGATGCTTTCGGGCTCGACCCGTTGGGCGGTGCAAAGCGCGGGCTTTTCGTAGGCGCGGGAAAGGACCATCTCGTGGGCGATCGATCCTTTCAGGGCGTCCCGGAAGTAGGCGCGATCGGCGTACCGGAACTTCGCCGGGGGGACGAGATCGCTGCGCACGATGTTCGTGCCGTCGGCGTTGATCGCGTGCACGTTGTAAAGGGCGGGCTCGGCGGTCGACATATGGTTGACGATCCGTTGCCATTCCTTCTGGGGATGATCGCGGAGTTCGAGCGCCATGTAGCGAACGAAGGTCGCGTTCAGGCTTTTCGCGTTTTCGATCTTCTGCGCGTAGTCTTCCATTTTGTCGCGAATCTCGGTGTCGAGAAAAGTCGCGACGATGCGGCCCGCGCCCCAGAACGTGAAAACGCCCCAAACCAGAAGGGGTGGTCCACCGAGCAGAACGAGCAGAAAGAAAAGTCGGTTACGCAGTCGCCGCGGGATCTCTCGTGTGGGAGCCGGCGTCGCGGAGGTCATTCCAACGTCAACGGGAAGAAGGTCGAAATCGGAGTTCCCGGGAACGAACGGAACTGCACGCGCGCAAGCACATTGGTCACGCACTTCTTCAGCTCTTCATCCTTCAATGCCACCGAAGAGATTTCGATGAGCCCGACTTTGCCGGTGTTTTCGATGGTGAAGTTCAGGGACAGGTCACCCTTGGCGTCGGGCTGTTTCTGCAAAAGGGTGGTGTAACACTTCATGAAGTTCCCGCGTTGGGCGCGCAGGATACCGACGATTTCGTCTTCCGAAAGTCCACCTTCGGCTTCGGTCGAGTAAGGGTCGGCGCTCGCGGTGGGTTTGGCGACGGGTTCGTTCGCGAGCGCGAGTTTGTGGTAGTCGGCGCCGGGCACGCGGGTGCCGTTTTTCGAAATGAAAAGTTCGCCGGCACGGCCGGGCTCTTCGACGCGGATTTCTCCACGTTGGATGATCAGGGTGTCTTGAACGTCGTCGCTCAATTCATTGCGTTCGGCGAGGACGAGGGAATCGGGGAAAATCCGCACGGTCGCGGTATTGTCGAAAAGGATGAGCGCTTCGCCGGTGTCTTCGGTTTCGATGGACTCACCGGGCATCAGCGCGGTCACGCGATCAATTTTGCGTTTTTTCTCGAAGCCGGGGGCCAAGACCCAAACGTTGCCGGTGACGTGCTCCACTTGGGCGACCCGGAATTGGTTGACGGCTTTTTTCTGCTGGCGGTGTTGGATCCAGAAGGACAGACCGAGGCCGATCAGCCCGAACACGAGGAGCCCCGAAATCAAAAGCTTCGCTTTGGCGGCGTTTTTGCCTTTGGGAATCGGGGCGTTCATCGGAGTTTAGTTTCCGGTTCCTGCCGGCTGAGCGGCGGGCGCACCGGTCGCTTCCGTCGGCATCGTATCGCCACCGGGAGTTGTCGCGGGAACGCCGGTGGGAGCCACGGCCGCCGCGGGAGTGACGGGCATGCCATCCAAAATCGAAGAGCGCGAACGCACCGAGAAAACCGAAAGCGTGATGCAAGTGACGGCGAAGATCGCGGCAATCCAGCGGGTCATCTTCTGCGCGAGAGTCGTCGCGCCGGTCGCGCCGAGAACGGAGTTCGAACCACCGCCGCCGCCGAAGACGCCGACTGAACCGGATTTGGTGTCTTGGATCAGAACCAAAACGATCAAAATCAAAGCGACCAAAATGTGGACGATGGCGATGAAGCTTTCCATGAGACTCCTCTAGTCAATGGGATGCACTGTAGAAGAGGGACTCCGCTTCGGTCAAAACGCGGGGTGCGTCAAACCCTGGGAACCCTGAATTTTTTTGTGAATTCGGCGCGGTCCCCGCAAACTGAAACCGCCGATGAAATCGAAACTGACCCTCTCTCTTCTGCTTGTGATGACGGCATTTCAGCCTCTGCGCTCCTTTGGACAGGGTGAACCCGTGGCGCCGCCGAAGGAATCCGCCCCGAAAAAGGGCACAAAGGCGAAGGGCTCTTCAAAAAACGCCTCTAAAAAGCGCAAAACTCCCGAAGAAATTCACGACGAAAAATACGAAAAGGCCTTGGGTTGGGCTTCGAAAAAAGAAGCCGACCGGCGTCGTCGCCGAGAGGCGCTCGAGGCCGACGCGGGGCCCTCGCGTGAAGAGCTCATTTTGAAAGGCCAAGAGCTGTTTCGGTTTCGCGAGTGGGTGGGGAGCTACCAACCCAAAATGGAAATGGCGCCGCTTTTCCCCTCGGGTGGGGAGGGGGTCGCGCCGGACTACGCGGCCTTGGAGAAGGAATGGGCCGAGGCCTTTCCGCGCTTTCAAAAACTTCAGGCCCGCACGGTGGAGAACATCGGAAGTCCGCGTGGCGAGCTCGAAGATCTCGAGCTCCGCGAGAAGGTGCGTGCGCTCTACCGCGTGAGTCTTCT
This sequence comes from Pseudobdellovibrionaceae bacterium, assembly GCA_019637875.1. NCBI lineage: Bacteria > Pseudomonadati > Bdellovibrionota > Bdellovibrionia > Bdellovibrionales > Pseudobdellovibrionaceae > Pseudobdellovibrionaceae bacterium. The sequence continues at coordinate 85,341 of JAHBUW010000011.1, forward strand.
GCGACTGCGTTTAAGCGGTGCCGAACAAGTGGGCGCGTGGCTGCGGACCGAGGGCGAAACGTGGCTGCGTGCGTGGACCGCGGTGGCTTTCGACGAATCGACCGCCGAAGCGATTCGTTTCGTGAGTGGCGAGCGCCAGGATTTCGCGCGCGAACTGCTGGCGAAACGTCGGTCCGTGATTCAGGCCGGGGGCGCTTTTCCCGACGAAGAGGTCGCGTTCATTCTGCGTTCGATGCAAAGACCTTGGCCCATCGACCGGGTCTTCATGACCGAAGCTCGTAAAACCCTGAAACCCGGGTCGCAAATGGTGGCCAACGGGATCGCCGGGGATCTGCAGCGGCTTCCGGATCGCAGCCTGGCGCAGCTTCGTAAAATCCGCCGGGGAGGGAATCTGCCGGGGCTCGCGGAGTTGGACCGGTTCTACACCGAGGATGACGTGAAGCTGCGTCAGCGCGAAGAAGATCTTTTTCACGAGCTGATTCTGCGTTGTGAGCTGGGGCGTTACCAAAAACAGCACGGCGCGCCCGCGAAAAGCCTCGAGGACCTGGTGAAAGCCGGATTTCTGGACAAAATCCCGACAAACTCCGCGACTGGGAAGCCCTGGGCCATAACGCAGCTCCAGCAGTGACTTTTCCCGGGAAACCGAAGACAAAACCTGATGCCATTTTTGGTTTTTGAGGGCCTTGACGGCTCGGGGAAAAGTTCACTGATGTCGGCGCTCGAAGGCGAGCTGCAGTCCAAAGGACAGCGGACGCTGCGGACGCGTGAACCGGGTGGAACTCCGCTCGGTGATGAGATCCGTGAATTGATTTTGCGAACCCAGGGCGCGGCCCCGACGGCGCGGACGGAGCTCCTGCTTTATGAAGCGAGTCGCGCGCAACATTGCGATCTGGTGATTCGTCCCGCGCTCGAAAGAAATCAATGGGTCCTTTGCGACCGCTTCACGGCGAGCTCCATCGCGTTTCAGGCGGGGGGGCGCGAGATTCCGCTGACCTGGGTGGAGCGCCTGAATGAGTTCGCGACCAGTGGCCTGAAGCCCGACGTCACCGTGCTTTTGGATTTGTCCGTCGAGGAAAGCCGTCGTCGTCGCAATCATCGCAACAACGAGACCGGCTCACAGCAGGATCGCATCGAATCCGAAACCGACGTTTTTCACGAAAAGGTTCGGCACGGCTTTCTGAAGCAAGCCGAGCAAGATCCGAAATCTTGGATCGTGCTCGACGCCGCGAAGTCGCCCGCGCAACTTCTGCAAGAGCTGCTCTCGAAGCTCAAGGGCTTCAAATGGGACGCATTCTAAGTCGCGTCTCGGGACATTCCGAAATCATCCGCACGCTTTTGCAAACGCGTCTTTCGGATCGTGTGCCGTCGACGCTTTTGTTTACCGGCCCCGAAGGGGTTGGTCGGCGCATGGTCGCGCTTGGCTGGGCGCAGGCCCTTCTTTGTCCCGTGGATCCCGATGGCTGCGGCGAATGTGGCAGCTGCCTGCGGGTCGAAAAAAACGAAAGCGAAGGTCTGCGGATCGTCGAGCCGGAAAAAAATCTGATCAAGATCGAGCAGTCGCGCGAGATTTTGGGTTTCCTGAATTTGCAGGCGCTGACGCCTTATCGCGTGATCTTGATCGATGGGGCCGAATCCCTCAACCCCCAGGCGGGAAACGCCCTTTTGAAAGTGCTGGAAGAACCGCCGCCGAAAACGGTTTTCATTTTGATCGCGCCGACCCCGCGCCACGTACTGGCGACGCTGCGTTCGCGCGCGCTCAAGGTCGCGTTCCATGCGCTCAGCGATGAAGAGCTGCGCCGGGCGCAGCCGGCGCCGGACTGGGCGATCCATGCGGCCCAGGGGCGCGTGACCAAGTTAAAGAAGCTGGTGTCGAACGAAAGCCAAGAGGAGCGTTCGCTCGTTCTAGAGACGCTCAAGTGGTGGCTCGAAGACGCGCAGTCGTATTTGCGCCCGGCTTTCCGCGAGCGGGTGAAGGACAAGGACTTCGCGCTGGAACTCGCGCGTTCGTTTCAGGGGTTTTTTCGCGATCTCGAAGGCCGCCGCTGGAACTTGGGGATGCCGAGCCAGTTTCCCGAGGCCGGGGAACTTTTACGCCAATTCCCCGCGGAGGCGGCGCCGGGCCTTTTTGAGATGAGTTTGGGACTGGAAAAAGAACTCAAAGCCCATCGCGACGTCCAGCTGCTGTTCGAGGAATTTTGGATTCGCTCGCATCAGCTCGCGAAGACGGGTAGAATGAACGCATGAGCGACGCGAAGACCGGCGCGGGTGCGCCGATTGAATGGATCGATATCCATGCCCATTTCGACATGCTGGAGGATCCTCCCGAGGTCGTGATCCAGAAGGCCGAGGCCGTCGGCGTGAAACGGATGATTACCATCGGCACCGAGCCGAGCGATTTTGAATTTGTCCGCGCGACGGCGCAGAAGTTCTTCCCCGTGGTGGCGTGCACGCTGGGGGTGCATCCGCACCAAGGCGTCGTGTACAACGACGAGGTGGCGGCTTATCTTCGCGCGCATTTGGCGGAAAAAGAAGTGGTCGCCGTGGGTGAGATCGGCCTGGATTATTATTACAATCAGTCGCCCAAGGACGAGCAGCGGGCGGCTTTCCGCGCGCAGCTCGCCATCGCCGAAGAATTCAAGATGCCCGTGCAGATCCACACCCGCGACGCGGATGAGGACACGGTCGAGATCTTGCGGGAGTTCAACGGCCGCGTCCGGGGCGTGATCCACTGTTTTACGGGGACGCCGTGGCTCGCGCGGGAGTGCCTGAATCTGGGCTACAATATCTCGATGAGCGGGGTCGTGACCTTCAAAAATGCCGAAGAATTGCGCCAGACGTGCAAATTCATCCCGCTCGATCGTATTCATGTCGAAACCGACTCGCCCTTCCTGGCGCCGGTCCCGCAACGGGGGAAGAAAAACCAGCCCGCGTTCGTCGTGCATACCGCTCAGTTCGTCGCGGATCTTCACGGGATCGAGCTTGCGGAGCTCGCGCGCCGGACGAACGAAAACGCGCGTCAACTCTTCCCGAAACTGAATTGGTGATTGCCTTTTAGGAGGGGCGGCGCGATAAATCCGCCATCCATTCCGAAGGAGATCTCCATGGCGAAATTGCGTGTTGGTATCAATGGTTTTGGCCGTATCGGTCGCGTTCTTTTCCGCGCGGGCTTTGAAGAGCTCGATATCGTCGGCATCAACTCGCTCGACTCGATCGACGGCGTCGCGCACCTGCTGAAATACGACAGCGTTCACGGCACCTTCAAAGCCGACGTCAGCCATGACGAAAAGAATCTGATCGTGAACGGGAAGAAAATCCCCGTTTCGTCGACGAAAAATCCCGCCGATATTCCTTGGAAAGCTTGGGGCGTGGACGTGGTGCTCGAGTGCACCGGCGCGTTCAAGAAGAAGGAAGACTTCATGCTGCACGTGAAGGCCGGCGCGAAACGCGTTCTGGTCTCGGCGCCGGCGGAAGGCGCGGATCGCACCGTCGTTTACGGCGTGAATCATGAAACCTACAATGCGGAAACCGACTTCGTCGTTTCGAACGCGTCGTGCACCACGAACTGTTTGGCGCCGATGGCGAAAGTGCTGCACGAAACTTTCGGCGTCGTGAACGGCACGATGTTGACGGTCCACTCGTACACTTCGGATCAACGCCTGGTCGATGCGCCCCACAAGGATCTGCGTCGCTCGCGCTCGGCGGCTTTGTCGATGATTCCCACGACGACCGGTGCGGCGAAAGCCGTCGGTCAAGTCTTGCCGGCGCTCAAGGGCAAGGTCGACGGCCTGTCGATCCGCGTCCCCACGCCCAACGTGTCGCTCGTCGATTTCACGTTCAACTCGGAAAAAGACATGACGAAGGATTCGATCAACGCGGCTTTGACGGCGGCGTCGAAAGGCGCGCTGAAAGGCGTGCTCGCGGTCGAAGAGAAAGAGCTCGTCAGCTGCGATTTCAACGGCAACGCGCATAGCTCGATCGTCGATCTGTCGATCACCATGACGGCGGGACCGCGCACGGCGAAGGTCATGTCGTGGTACGACAACGAGGCGGGCTTCTCGAACCGCATGGTGGATTTCGTCAAGTACATGGCTGCGAAGGGATTGTAGCGAGGTCCTAACCCTTCACTAGTTGAAGGTTGAATCGAATGGAAAAATGTCAGATGCAAGAAGCGACGACAAACCATAGCCGGGTCTATGGTGCGGAGGAGCGACGCAGCCAGATGGCTTTTTTCCATTCGACCCGCAGGGCAGATCTAAAAATGCCTTGCTCTTCGTTACATCGAGCTCGAATTGGCAAGAGCCAGTCCTTCGCTCGATGCGCCTCGATCAAGGCATTTTTAGATCTGTTCAATCTTCAACTAGTGAAGGGTTAGGACCTACATGGCGGGCTTGAAAGGGATTCAGCTGATCAGTGATTTCGATCTTTCCGGAAAAACCGTATTCCTGCGGTTGGACCTGAACGTGCCGCTCGACAACGGCAAGATCACCGACGAGACGCGGATCACCGCGAGTCTGCCGACCATCAAGTACGCGCTGGAAAAAGGCGCGAAGCTCGTCGTGGCGTCGCACTTGGGGCGTCCCAAGTCGGCGGGCGACAAAAAGTACTCCATGGAGCCCGTGGCGGATCGTTTGGGCGAACTGCTGGGCGTGGAAGTCATCTTGATCGAAGAGCCCGGTTCGGACGCCGTGAAGCACAACCTCATGGGGCTGAAGAGCAATCAGCTGATCCTGCTTGAGAATCTGCGCTACAACGAAGGCGAAACCGAAAACTCGGAGTCCTTCGCGCAAGAGCTCGCCGCGGGAATCCAAATCTACATCAACGACGCCTTCGGGGCGAGCCACCGCGCGCACGCCTCCATCGAAGCGCTGCCGCGTTTGATCCCGAAAAAAGGGATCGGTTTTCTGATCGAGAAAGAAGTGAAGATCCTCGATAAGCTGATCGAGACGCCCGAGAAGCCTTACCTCGCGATCCTCGGCGGCTCCAAGGTCAGCGATAAAATGGGCGTCATCGAAAATCTGATCGATAAGGTCGATGCGTTCATCATCGGCGGCGCGATGGCCTACACTTTCTTGAAGGCGCAGGGGCTTCCGGTCGGAAAATCCCTCGTGGAAACCGATAAGCTCAGCTACGCGCGCGAAATGCTTGCGCGGGTCGAAGCTCGTCGCAAGACGATCCTTCTGCCCGTGGATCATGTCTGCGTTCCCAGTTTCGACTCCAATGAGTCCCTCACGACCGCGGATGTCGCGATCCCCGAGGACATGATGGCGCTCGACATCGGACCGAAGTCGATTCGCAATTTCGAAGCGGCGATCGCTTCGGCGAAGACCGTTTTCTGGAACGGTCCCATGGGCGTTTTCGAGCGTCCGGCCTTCCATCGCGGAACTTTCGCAATTGCGGAGGCTTTAGCTAAAAATTCTGGATTCCGGATCGTGGGTGGTGGGGACTCGGCGGCCGCGGCGGAAGCCTCGGGATTTGCTGATAAAATGACCCATATCTCAACGGGTGGTGGCGCGTCTTTGGAGTATCTCCAAGGGGATAAGCTGCCTGGACTCGAAGTCCTTCGTCAGAAAAAACAATCCGAGAAGGACCCGGTTCGGCTATAATCAAGTCTCGGGAAACGAGGCTTGGCGATGAGATTCGGGTTCGTTTTGGCGTTCCTTCTATTGGGCACCGGTTTCGCCTTCGCGCAGTCGGTGCAGTCACCGCAGTGTTTGCCCGCGACCGATGAGGCGAAGGGCTGGCCGATCAAAGCCATTTACATGCACGGTCTTTTTAAAGGTGAGGGCGGGCCCGATACGAATGGGTTTCGCGCGCTCGAGGCCGGCAATCGCAAAAAGCTCGACGAATATGCGCGCAAGTTGAAGATCCGGATCGCGGTGCCCGTGGCGCCGGTGAACGGTCAATTTCGCAATTGGAACTCCACGGGAATCAAACAAGTCGAAAAGCAGGCGCGCGAGGCGTGCGGGGGCGCGACGCTGGCCGAGGGTCGCGCGCTGATCGGTTTCTCCAACGGCGGTTACCGCTCGCGTAAATACGCGCACGACTGCGAAAGCACGCGGGGCTACGCCGCGATTCTTTCCATCGGGGCTCCGAATAACACGACCACCGCGGCTTGCGCGGGGACAAAACACGTGAACACCGCGCCGCACGTGATGCCGGACTTCAGCTATTTTGAAAAACATCTGGCGAATTTAGGCCGGGGCGCACCGTCCGGGAAGTCTCCCGCGCCGGGGGACTCGCGACGTTAACGGGATACGCACATTTCAACGCGCGCATCCTTGAGTTTCGTGCTCGTTCGCGGTCCATAGATTCTATGACAAAAACTCAAACTTGGATCGCCGCAAACTGGAAGCTGAACAAATCCCCGAAAGACACCCGCGCCTTCTTCGAGGAATGGCTGCGCGTGGGCGGAGAGTCCGCCTGGGACTTCGGCCCCGACGTTTCGCTGGCCTTTTTCCCGCCGGCCACAAGCCTTGAGGCGGTCGCGCAGTCGCGCAACGCCAAACCCGGCTTTGAATTTGGATCGCAGAACGCCTACTTCGAAAAATCCGGCGCCTTCACGGGGGAAGTTTCGGCCGAGGTCGTGAAGGAACTCGGAGGCCGCTTCGTGCTGATCGGTCATAGTGAACGTCGCACCCTGTTCGGCGAAACCGATGGGATCCTCGCGAAGAAGGTCGCGCTCGTGCAAAGTTTGGGGCTGACCCCGATGTTCTGCATCGGTGAGACCCTCGCGGAACGTGAAGGCGGAAAGACCGGCGAGGTCCTGAAACGCCAATTGAAAGAGGGCCTGGTCTTGGCGAAAACCGATCTGCCGCTGGTCGTGGCGTATGAACCCGTCTGGGCGATCGGGACCGGCAAGGTCGCGACCCCCGAGCAGGTCAAGGACACGCATGCGTTGGTGCGCCAAGAGCTCGAAGCTTTGGGTTTCAAAAACGTTTCTTTGCTCTACGGCGGGAGCGTGAAGGCCGACAATGCCGGCGCGCTTTCGAAAATTCCCAATGTGAACGGATTTTTGGTCGGGGGCGCGAGCTTGGAGTGCCAGAGCTTCCGCGCGATCGCGATGGCCGCGGCGGCTGGGGTCTAGATTGCGCTTTCTCGTCCCGGTTTTGCTGATCGCGATCGGTCTGACGGTTTGTGTGCCGTCGTCCGAGGCCGCTTTCGGCAACTACAACTCCATTTTGATCGGCGATATGTCGGCGGGTATGGGCGGCGCCGCCACCGCCGTCGCGGAAGATTCCGCCGGGGGGGCTTGGTACAATCCGGCGACGCTCGCGGCGATGAAGGGCGAAAGCTTTTCGGCGGCGGTGGGGATCTACAAAAAATTCGATACGACTTACGGTCAAGGCGACGACCTGATCTCGTCGGCCTTGAAGGTCAATCAGGGTTTCTTTCGCGCACTTCCCTCCTCATCGGGGTCGGTCATCCGTCCGAAGCAGGTTGAATGGCTGCGGGAGTGGACGCTGGCGCTGTCCATCCTGGTGCCGGAGTTCGATCAGTACCGCGGACAGGTTTCGAAATCCGATGTGAACAGCTCGACGCTCACCCTGACCGACGAATCCCTGTGGGCGGGCGGCTCGCTTTCGCGCCAGATTTCGAATACGGAGTATTTCGGAGTTACGATCTACTACACGGCGCGCGCGCTGACGAAGTCCGTAAACGACCGCACCTACCGGGGACCGAACGATTTCAGAATCTTCACGGAAGACCGAAACCTGACGCAGAACGGGATGGTCGTCATCGTCGGTTATTTGAAAGACGTGACCGCGCATTGGTCGTGGGGCACGTCGATCCGTTTTCCCAGCGTGCATATCATGGGGCGTGCCTCTTATCTGGCGAACACTTTTGAATCTGGACAAGCCGAGCAGCCGGTTTCTTTGACCGAGCTGGATTCAAAAACGCGCATTCCGCCGCGCCTGAACTTGGGTGTGATGTGGCGGGACAACGAGCGCTGGATCATTGCGGCGGATTTGAATCTGCACGGTTACGAACAGTACGAGGACATCCAAGTCACCCAGCCCGGCGTCGCCGAAAAGCTAGAGCATCGCGCGCTGGCGAACGTGTCGGTGGGCGCGGAATACAAATTCACGAACTGGTTCAAAATGCGGGGCGGAGTTTTCACGAACTTCTCGAGCTTCCCCAAACCTGACGCTTCCACGTCAAGGGGACAGGCGGATCAGGTGAATCAGCTGGGCTTTTCGGCGAATGCGGCTTTCCGCAGCGGTCAGATCGAGTACACCTTCGGCGGCTACTACTCGGGCGGGCGCGGGGATGGTGTGCAGCGTGTGGATCACCAGTACGTGGTGTTACCCAAGGTGCAGAACATCTACACGATGCTCGTGGGCACCAGTTACTACTTCTAGATCTTCTAGGCCTTCTCGGCGTTCTAGACGATGGCGCCTACCGCCGGGCGACGACCAGACGCTTCGACTTTTTCGCGTGCGTATTGGCTTTGCCGCTTTCGATTTTGCGGGTGACGGCTTTGATCGGCCGTGCCGGTTCTTCCACGCGCGTCGTACTCACGGTGCGCGAAGGACTTTCGAGCAGCGGCGTCGTCATCAAACCCACCAATAAGAGCGAGATCGAAGCGAGCGTTAAGCGCGCCATTTCTTGTTTTGGACTCATCACTTGTTTCATCCCCATGAACCCCAAAAGGAACGGCCGGAACTCCCGGACGCGTTCGACTTGCGCCGTACGTGAGCGAAAATCGCGCCAGTGCGGGGACCTTGCCAATTCGTGGCGGCGCCCCTGATCTTGAATTCCTTTCCCGTTCGTACCGCAGTTTGACGGCCCTTCCCCCCGCGGGCCCCCCGTGCCTTCGTCCCCGCGCGGAACGCTTCTTGTAATGAGCCCGGGCAAGTCATGCGTGCAGGGGAGACTTGGGGATGGTCATGGGGATTCAGGGTTTGATCTTGTCCGTCGTTTTGGTGGCCGTGGGTTTCCCCGCGTTCGCCAATACGTCGTCCGCGAAGAAGACCGTCTGCACCATCACCATCAATAGCAATCAAGAAAAAGAACTCTTCCGCAAAAAGCTTCCCGCCGACAAATTCCGTATCGTGGAGCTGATCCCCGAAAGCGCGCCGGGCCTCGCGTGGATCGAGGGCTGGGCGGGCGCGAACTGGTTCAAGAAAGCCTGTGAAAAACGTGTTCAGTGCGATGTCCTCGTCATCTCGGGGCACTTCGCCGGCACGTTCTTCGGGAAGTCGGGCCAGAGTTTGTCGCTCAATGAAATGGAAAAGGCGAGCTGCCAAAGCGCCTGCGACGGCATCTTCAAACGTCCGAAAGAGGTCTATCTTTTCGGTTGCAACACCTTGGCGGACAAATCGCTCGATCATCGCCGTCCCGAAGACTACGTGGAAGTGTTGCGTGCCGACGGCTTCAGCGTCGAAGAGGCGCACTCGATCGCCCTGCAACGTTATACGCCCTGGGGTTCTTCGAATATGGACCGCATGCGTTCGCTTTTCCCGAATGCGGCCGGACTTTATGGCTTTCACTCCACGAGCCCTCTCGGCAAATATATCGAAGCGCCGCTCGCGAAGTATTTAGATGGTCGCGCAGCGACCTACGCCCAAGAACTCGACACCATGAAAATGGGCGACCGGAATACCAAACTGGCCGAAGCGCTGAAGATGTTTTCGTTCCGCCAAGCCGACGCCGCGGGGGCGGCCGCGCAACCGCTCGTCTGCCGGATGAGCGTGAAAGCGGACTCGAACGGCGAGATGGCGAAGGACTTGGGCTTGATCTCGGCGACTTTACATTCGGAAGAACCTTTGCGGGATCTGCCGCAGGTTCTGGAACGTTTGCGACACTATGAAGAGCGCGGTGGCGCGCCCTTCCGCGCTTGGCGTGATTCCGAGACGGGGATCGTCGAAAAGCTTCGCTCCATGCTGGGCGCGAAAGAGCTGCAGAACCACTTCGTGGTTCGTTTGGGCCTGCTCGAGCTGCTGCAGATTCTGTCGGGCGCGCAATCCGTCGCGGTCGACTACCGTGACCTGATGGAATCGACGCTTAAATCTTTGAACGGTCACCGTGCCCAAGAGATCTGCGCGCAGCGGGGCTCGGGCCTGATCGCGTCCCAGCGTTTGCCCTCGGAGTGGGTGGAGCGTTTCGCGTCCGCCGCGAACGCGAAGTCGCGGGACACCGTCTTCGGCGCGCTTTCGTGCCTGAACTTCGCGACGGACCCGGCGTGGCTGAAGAAGGGTTATCCCGCTTCGTTTCTGCACGCCCAGAACTGGGGCGACTCGAAAGAGGCACTGACCCGTCTGTTGGTGGCGAAGCCGGGAACGCAGAACCTGGACATCCTGCTACCGCTGCTGACCGAGCAGCCCATGAGTCCCGACGTGCAATCGGCGCTCGCGGCCTACTTCAAACGTCCGGCTTCGACCATAGCGCTGTTGAAAGCCGCGCGTTCGGCGCGTCTTTTGACGGACGAAGCGAAACTCGCGATCATCGACATGACCCGCATCGGGGGCGACGACGAGCTGAAGGGCGAGTGGATCCAGTTCTGGCGCGCGCAGAAGCCCTCGTCGGAACTGGTGCAACGCGCGCTATTCGATCACGCGCGCCGCGAGGACGATCCGTCGTCTTGGCTGGCGGTTTTCGGCGGCGTCGAGTTGCACGCCTCGGTCCGCGCGCATCTGGTCTCGCTGATCGAAAAACCCGGCGAGCTCGGCCGTCGTTTCATTCTGAATCTGCTTTCGCGTCTGACGAACGAAGGTGAAGGTCTTTACGGCCTGGCTTTCGCGATGACGAAAGATGCGGACGCGGGCCTGCGCACGGAAGCGGTCGACGTTTTGTCGCGCCACTTTTTCGAGGCCATCGATCCGTCGCTGGAGCCGCGAATGCTGGAACTTTTGCGCAACGACACCGACGAAAACGTGCTCGAGCGCACCCTGCGATTCTGGGCGAAACGCGGCACCCGCGACGCCGCCGTTCTGGCCGCGATCGACAACGTGTGGGTGCGTGGCGATGAGTACGGTGACGTGCGCCGGACCGCGAGCGACGTGCTGGCGCACCTGGGGACTTTGAACGCCACCATGGACGCCGCGATGATCGACGCATGGTGGGGGCGTTTGATGAAGGCCCCGAAGGATGGCGAAGCCGAAGCCCAGCTTCTGCAGATGCTGGCCGCGGGGACTTGGAAGACCCACGCCCGTCGCGATCAACTCGTCACCCGCTTCCAGCGCGATCTGCGCTCGGAAGATTCGCGCCGTCGCGTCTTCGCCCAGAAGGCGATCTTGCGGAACGGAAATCCCGACGCCACATTCTTGGAGCGCTCGGCGCGTGAGCTCGAAACCGCGGTGCGGGACCAGAACTGGATGGGCGCGCGCGAGCTGGGCTACGAGCTCGAGAAGTTCCGCAGCCACCCGCGCGTCGCGAAGGCGCTCCGCGTGTTCGAAACTGAACTCGAGTCGAGTTTGGGCACCGAGCTTTAAGCTGCTCAACATAATCTTTGTCGGCCGCGGGTCGCCTTTGGCCCAGGACCCTCTTTGGTGGTTCGGGGTGTGAGTTTTCACCGCTAAGATCAAGGACATGAGTGAAGCCCTATGGCGCGCGCGGGGAACGAAATCCCTCGCCGAGTTGGAACGTATTTTTCGCGGTCACCCCTTCGAAGCGCGGCTCGCGATTGCGACCCTGTGGAGCGGCGGCCACCTTTTGATCGAAGGTCCGCCTGGCACCGGCAAAACGACGCTCGCGAAAACGCTCGCGCAGGTTTTCGGTTTGCCGATGAAGCGCGTGCAGATGACGTCGGACCTGCTGCCCTCGGATTTGACGGGCGGCTTCGTTTTGCGGCCGGATCGCAGCTTCGAGTTTCGTCCGGGGCCGCTGTTCACGGAAGTGCTGCTGCTGGATGAGCTGAACCGCGCGACGCCGCGAACGCAAAGCGCGTGTCTGCAGGCGATGGAAGAACGCCAGATTTCGATCGAGGGGGAAACCCGTCCGCTGCCGTTTCCTTTTTTGGTGATCGCCACGCAGAATCCGATCGACTCGAAAGGGACTTTCCCGCTGCCGGAATCGCAGCTGGATCGCTTCACCACAAGGCTCGAGATCCTGAGTCTGGAGCGAGGTGAAGAGAAAAAACTTCTGGCCCGGCGTCATGCGGAAGTGAACGCCATCGCGACCGAACTCGCGCAGGAGGATCGGCCCGCCGCTCGTGAGTTCGAATCTTTGTTCGCGTGGGTCGAGGCCACGCACGTCTCGGACGTGGTGCTGGAGGATGTGCTGAACCTCGCCGAAAAGGCGCGCACGGTCGGGACGCTGTCCACGCGGGCCGTGCAAAGCGCGTTGACCCTGGCGAAGGCCATGGCGCGCCTGGCGGATCGCGATTTCGTGACCCCCGAGGACGTCCGCACGATTTTGCCCAATACCTGGGGACACCGTTGGCAACGCCATTCTACCGAGAGGACCACCGATGCGTTGGCGAAAGTTCTGGCCGCGACGCCTTATCCGCGTGCGTGAACGGATCTACATCTTGCCGACGAAAGCGGGACTGGTCTTTCTGGGCTTTACCGTTTCGTTGCTCTTGATGGGGGCGATCTACGGCAGCCAGCTCGTGAACCTGATGGCGTTTTTGCTGCTGACGCTGTTCGCGCTGTCGATGGTGATGACCCACCAAAACCTGCAAGGGCTGAGCGAACTTCGGGTTCGGCGCCCCGAGGCCTTCGCGCAGGAAGAAGGCGCGCTCGAATTCTTTTTTCGCAACAAAGATGGTTCGGTCAAAGAAGGCTTGATGCTTGATTTGCTCGCGGAGCGCTCCGTGCGCCCGTGGGGGAAAAGCGCGCGGAACTTCGCGCTGGAGGACGCGGCGACCGAACGCCACGACGTCCACACCCTTTTGAAATTCACGCCGGAAATGCGGGGACGTTTAAAGGTCGAACGCTTGCGGTTGTCCACGCGCGCGCCGCTGGGACTTTTCTATGCTTGGCGTAGCGAGGACGTGAAGTTCGATCTGTGGGTGTATCCCGAACGACGTTCGACCGTGATCGCGCCGCAACCCGAACGCGGCGACCAGGGGGACGCTTCGCCGCGAACGGACCGCGCGGAAATCTGGGGGGACTCGCACCCCGCGGATTTCGGCGGCTCTTTGCGGCGTCTGGATTGGGCGCGTACGGCGCGGACCGATCGCGCCTGGGTTCGCCCGTGGAACGCCGAAGACGGTGCCCGCAAATACCTCGATTGGGAGAACTTCCAAGATCTGGATCTCGAGCGACGCCTTTCACTTTTCACGTTCGAAGTCGATCAAAGTCTGAATCGCGGCGACGAGCTTGAGGTGCGGGGTCCCTGGGGCGCCCGCACGGTGGATCGCGGCTCGGCGAGGGAGCTGTGGCGCCTTTTCGCAGAGTGGCCACGGTGAGTAACCAATGAAGATCGAACGTCTGATCGCCCTCTATTCCGGCGTGCATCTGTTCATGCTCTTCCCCGTCCTGCCGGACTGGGTGAAGGTGATCGCGATGGGGGGATGGGCGCTCGGCATGATCGCGATCGAGCGTAAACGCCCCTGGCCGTCGGCGTTGATGCAGGCCTTCGCCGGTATCGGTTTCGTGGCGACGTTCTTCGCGGTACGCCCCGTGTTCGGCATCGAAAATTCGGCGTGTTTGGCGGCTTGGGTGCTGGCGTTCCAAATTCATCATTTGCAAACCGCGCGCACGCGGCTGACCCAATTGATCGTTTGCGTTTTCGCGTTGGCGATTTACCTGGTGAACGACGCGAGTCTCGGGAACATGTGGCTGATGTTGTTGGACTTGGTGTTCTTCTTCGCGATGTTGCACACGTCACAAGGGGCGCGCCAAACGGCGTTTCGTTTGGCGACGCTGCGGTCCGCGTTGAAACTCATGGTGTTGAGTTTTCCCGTCTGGATTTTGATTTTCTTTTTCTTCCCGCGTTTCACGTTGCAGCTGTGGGGGAATGAGAAAGGGATCGTCGCGAAAAGCGGTTTCGCCGACGAGATCCGCCCGGGACAGATCGGTAAGGTCGTGCAACGCGACGAGGTCGCGTTTCGTTTCGCCTACCGAGAGGCGCAAGAGCAAAGATATTTCTACTTCCGCGGTGGGGTCTTGAATGAAATCAAGGGCGGACTTCACTGGACACGCGGGGAAACCCGGGCCTTCCCCCGCGACGACGGGCGCAACATCGAGTTCGGTTTCTTGCATGAGGTTTGGCTGGAGCCACGGTGGTCCCGTTACCTTTTTGCCGGAGAGTTCGCGCAAGGTGTGATCACCGGCTTCAGCGTCGGCGCCCGCGACATCGAGTCGCTGGGAGCCTCGGTCTTTCAATTTCGTTTCACGCCGCGCCGGTTGACGTATTACCAGGTCAGCTCCACGAAGGTGGACATCGCCGAGGGGATTTCGAGTGAAGAACGCGCGGCCACGCTGAAATTGCCGGACCCGGTCCGCGAGGATTTGCAGCGATTGAAAGAAGGACCGAAGCTGCAGGGTTTACCCGCCGCCCAAGCGGTCGCGGAGTTGGACGGCTGGTACCGCGCGCAGAAGTTTCGCTATAGCCAAGAGGTTCCCACGGTACCGAACGAAAGCGTCGCCGCATTTTTGAACGACGTGCGCGTCGGTTTCTGCGAACACTACGCCGCGAGCTCGGCGGTTCTTTTGCGCGCGGCGGGAATTCCGGCGCGCGTGGTGATCGGATTTTTGGGGGGGACCTACAACCCGATCGCCGAGTCTTACACAATGTTCGATCGCGATGCGCACGCCTGGACCGAGTACTACGACGAGACTCAACGTCGCTGGGTGCGCTACGATCCCACGGCTTCGATTCAGCCACTGCGGTTTTCGATCGGCAGCGAAATCTACCGGCTGTCCCCGGAAGAACTGGATCTGGCGGCCAGTGGCCGTCGTGCCACCGATTGGCTCAGTCGCTTGACGGAAAGGGCAGGCCTGGTTTGGGATGCGTGGTCGCACGAACTCGAACGTCGCATCGTTTTCTACGACGCCAGCTGGATGAGTCGTCTTTACGAAGACATGGGCATCCCGCAATGGGGGCCGTGGATCACCGGCTTCGTCGCGCTCCTCAGTGCGGCGCTGCTGCTGACGTTTTTGCGCGGACTCTTCCGTGTCCGCACGAAGCTCTCGCGCGGCGAAAAGTTGTGGCGCGAGGTGCGCGCGTATTTCCAGATTCCCGTCGACATCGCCGGCGAGGGCCGCGCTTTCGAGGTGATCGCACGCGCGGCGGGAAGCGGGGCGCCGCAGGTTCGACATTTCGCCGCCCGGTTTTTGCGTTATCGATACGCAGAACGGACGGCGGATCGCCCCCGCTGGCGTGAGCTGCGCGGCGAGTGGCAGAGTTTGAAACAGCAAGTGTCGAAGGATGGAACGCGGGAGCGCGCCGTGCGGGCCTTCGTTCCCTCCGCATCGCCTCACGTTAAGTCTTCGGAATCGGCAACCTAACGCGAATGCTGCGTCAAGTCATTAGTCAGGATTCCTCAGTCAAATCAGGGAGTTGTTTTAAAGCCACCGCTATTAGGACGAAGGTCCAGGTGCTATCTTTAAAGCATGTCCAAAACACCCACCGTCCAGTTCCGTCGTTGTCATGTTTGCGGCACCCTCAACCACCTCGATCCCGAGCGCGAAAATAGCGTCCACGCCTGTGATGGGTGCGGGAAGCATCTTGCTCCTTTCTACTTTTTTGAAGAGAGTGAGCAGTCCGGAGTTTCAGATAACGGCCTCCTTCTCAGTCTCCGCGCGGAATCCGTCGGCTACCAACCCTTGTGGGGCTTCTCGGTGCTGTGGACGCCCTCGGAGGACGATCAGGGAGTCGACGTCGTAACGGAAGCCCGGGCGGAAGGACGGCTCCGTGGAACTCGAAAAAGGCATCATGGAAGTCGCGTTGAGCGATATCCAAAAGGCCCGCGAAAAGATTAAGAACACGATCCGCCGCACGGAGGTCGTGCGGTCCTCGCTCCTGTCGGACGAATTCAAAGCCGACATCTGGCTCAAGCTCGAAAATACCCAGCACACCGGAAGCTTCAAGCTCCGGGGCGCTTTCAACAAAATCTCCACGCTGACCGAAAGTGAAAAAGCCCGCGGCGTCGTCGCGAGCTCGGCGGGCAATCACGCCCAAGGCGTCGCGTTCAGCGCGAAGCAGGCCGGCGTGAAGTGCACGATCGTGATGCCCGAAAACGCGCCCCTCATCAAAGTCGAATCGACCCGCGCGCACGGCGCCCAGGTTGTTTTGCACGGTGAAATCTACGACGAAGCCTTCGACAAAGCGAAAGAGATCGAACGTGAACAAGGTTCGATCTTCGTGCACCCTTACCAGGATCCGCTCATCATCGCGGGCCAGGGCACGATGGGGCTCGAGCTGTTCGAGGACATCCCCCAGCTCGCGACCGTCATCGTACCGATCGGCGGCGGGGGCTTGATTTCAGGAATCGCCGTCGCGTTGAAATCCCTGAATCCGAAAATCCGGATCATCGGCGTGCAAAGCGAGCAGGTCGATACGATGTACCGCATGTTCCGCGGCGAGAAAGTGCAATCCTCCACGCGGGTGCCGACCATCGCCGACGGGATCGCGGTGAAACGCGCGTCGCCGATCATGTTCGAAAGCTTCATCAAGAAATACGTCGACGAGATCGTGACCGTGAACGATGACGAAATCGCCGAGGCGATCGTCAATCTGCTGGAGCGGCAAAAGACCGTGGCCGAAGGCGCGGGGGCCGCGGCCCTGGCCGCGCTTCTGGCGCGCAAAGCGCATCCCCAAGGCCCCACCGCGATCGTGATCGGCGGCGGGAACATCGACCTCAACATCATCGAAAAGGTGATCGAGCGCGGGCTCGTGCGCAAGGGCCGTTTGGTCGAGATGTCGGTGATCGTCGACGATCTGCCCGGGAACCTCGCGAAGCTGACCCAGATTTTGGCCGCGAACCGCGCCAACATTCTGGAAGTGCACCACGACCGCGTGTCGATGGGGCTCGATCTGCGCCAGACGAAAATCGATTTCGTGCTGGAAACCACGAACCGTGAACACGTCGAGCGTATCCGCAACGCTTTCCGCCAGGCCGGCGCGCGCCTTTCAATCGTCGGCGCGGACGCATCCCATATTTAGCGAAGGAGACTCTCTCGTGAAAGTGTCACCCGAAATTCTGAATCTCGTCCCGTACAAAACCGGCAAGCCGATCAAGGAAACCCAGCGCGAGTACGGGCTGAGCGAGGTGCATAAACTCGCCTCCAACGAAAATCCCTTGGGCATTTCACCGAAGGTGAAAGCCGCTTTGGCCGGCGCGCTCGGCGAGATGCACCGCTATCCGGACCCCGCTTGCTATGAGCTTGTTTCGCTGGTGAGCGAGCTGTGGAAGGTCCCGCGCGAGAAGATCTCGGTGGGGAACGGCTCGAACGAGATCATCGATCTGCTGATCCGGATCTACTGCGCGCCGGGCGAGGCGATCCTGACCTACGATGCCGCATTCGTGGCCTACGCGGTCTGCGCGCAAGCGGCGCGCGTGAAAAACGTCGTCGTGCCCTACGAAAAAGATTTCCGCATGGATCTGGGCCGCATGGCGCAGACGCTGCGCGAGCGCAAGGCGACGGACAAAATCCGTTTGGTCTTTCTGCCGAATCCGAACAACCCGACGGGCGTTTACATCCCCGAGACCGAGGTCCACGCGTTCCTGCGCGAGTTCGGAAATGATCCGGATCTGCTCATCGTTTTCGATGAGGCCTACACCGAGTTCGTGCGCGCGAAGGACTATCGGTCCGCGCTGACCGAAATGAACGAGTTCAAAAGCGTCGTCGTGATCCGGACTTTGTCCAAAGCCTACGCATTGGCGGGTTTGCGGGTGGGTATTTTAGTGGCACCCACGGACGTCGTCGATTTGTACAACCGGGTCCGGAATCCCTTCAACGTGAACGAATTGGCGCAGGTCGCGGCTGTCGCGGCGTTGCAAGATCAGGAGTTTGTCAGAAAAACGGTGGAACTCACCTGGCAAGGTCTTGATTATTTCGCCAAGGAGCTTGAGAAACTAGGGGTTCCCGCGGTGCCGTCGCAGGCGAATTTCGTCTTGTTCGACACCCGCCGGGACGTGAAAGCTTTGAATGAGGCGCTCTTGCGAAAGGGCGTGATCCTGCGGCCCGTTTTGAACTACGGGCTCACAACGCATCTGCGGATGAGCGTCGGCACCGAGACCGAAAATCGGGCGGCCATCCGGGCCCTGGCTGAAGTGCTGCCGAGTCTTCCCGAGGTCGGCCCCGCCGGTCCTCAGGGACGGGCGAACTGAAGTCAGGTTTTTTGAGGGGACAGGTACGGTTGAAAGATGATGGACATGGGAAAAGTAGTCACAATTGATGGTCCCGCCGCGAGCGGAAAAACTTCGGTCAGCCGTGAGCTCGCAAAGCGTCTGGGCTGGAAGTGGGTGTCCACGGGCGCGTTTTATCGCGGGCTCGGTTACGCGGCCTTGAAGTTGAAACTGGATCTGAACGACGAGGACGCGCTCGCCGCGCTCGCGCAACGTTCGGACGTCTGGGCCGTCGAGATGCGTGACGAAGAAACCAAAGTTCTTTTCCAAGGTCGCGACGTCACCAATGACGTGCAGGCCGAGGACATCGGGCAGGTCGCCTCGAAGATCAGTCACTTCCCCAAAGTCCGCGCCAGCCTGCTCGCGTCCCAGCGCGACTGCCAAGCGACGACGGAGGGTTTGGTCGCCGAAGGACGCGATTGCGGAACCATCGTGTTCCCGGGTGCCGAAGCGAAAATCTATCTGACCGCGAAGCAAGAAAACCGCGCCGAGCGCCGTGCGAAAGAGCAGGGCCTCTCGACGGAAGAAACCATCGAAGCCCAAAAGCAGCGCGACCTTCAAGACTCCACCCGTAAGGCGGCACCGCTCGCGGTGGCCGAAGAGGCTTTGGTCGTCGACACGACGGACCTGAACTTCGAAGAGGTCGTCAAAGCGGTGGAAGCCTTCGCCCGTCCCCGCATCGTCGGCCACGCGTAGGTAGCCGGGGGCGGAGACGCTGACTTGTTGAAACGCGATGCGTTTCCAAGAGGGGTCATAGTCGCACTTTGAATATTTCTTTTTAAAACCCGAGAGAACCTCGGGTTTTTTTGCGTCCGCCACTTCCGAATTGGAAGTCCGAGGCGGACACTTCTTGAGTCGATTTGGCCGATCGCCGCCCCCATTTTCGGGACGGCGCATTTCAACAAGTCAGCGGCTCGGCGCCCCCGGCGACCTTCAGAGCCCCAGGGCCGCGCGAAGGTCTTGGTCCAGCTTCTTGAGGCGGTCTTTGTTGGTCGTCGCGCGAATGGATTTGAGCGTCTCGGCGATTTTTTTGGTGGTCGCTGTGAGGTCCGCGCCTTCGCTCCAGAGGACCGCGTCGGTGGTCAGCACCGTCGCCTCGAAGGCCGCGCGCATCGACTTGATGCGGTCCGTACCCGACGGAGGATTCGCCAGCTCGCGTTTCAGCATCGCCAGGAACTCCACGACGTCTGCGGAAGCCAGGCGTGTGTTCGCGGCGTTCAGCTTTTCTTCCAGCAGATCGTAAGAGTAGCCCTGAATCATCGCGACCGCTTGCAGGTTCGAGACGCTGTCGGCCTTGCGCGTGAAACGCTCTTCGAAGCCCGCGCCCAAAAGTCCGCGCGCGCCTTCGAAAGCGCCGAGCAAGGTCAAGTCGATCGCCGCCGTGGGCACGCGTCCCGCCAGGTTCATGCGGAGCAGATCGTGCGCGACCTGCTGGCAAGAGTCGAGCGGCGCGCAGCCGACCGCGATCACGGCCAGGTTGTTTGCGATCTGCGCGTTGAAGGCGTCGAACGCATCCGCGCCTTTCAATGCGAGCGTCAGGCGTTTCGCCGACAGATAGGGACGCAGCGAGGGGAGCTCCGCGTACGCAGCGACGATCTGCGCGTTCAACGCTTTCAGATCTTCCGCGCGGGTGAGCCAGAGCTTCGCGCCGGCGACACCGGGGTCACGTTCCAACCCACGGATGAAGTTCGCGCCGTTTTGAACCTCTTGCGCGGTCCACAGAATCAAGTCGGTCAAGAGCGGCAGATCGGCGGTGCCGCCGATGACGCCGTTCGCGACCGCGAACTGGGCGAACTGGTTCAGCTCCTGAAGGCCCAGGCCGGTTTTGGAGGTGAGCTCCGCGCGGCGCGAGTTCAAGTAGCGAACCACGTCCATGGCGAGCGCTTGCGAAGCCTGTTGCAGACGGCTTTCGCGGGTCGAGCTCACGTTCCATTCGCGGTGGATCTGCGACAGTTCGCGATAATTCGAAACCTGCGCAGCCGGGGCTTGCAGGATCGTCTCGACGAAGCGGAAGTCCTCGGTCGAAAGATCGCTTTCGATCAACCGGCGCCAGTCCGCGACGACTTCCGCCGCCACGGGATCCAAACGCAGATCGCCACCCGATAGCGGCTTCAGCAGCGCGATCCAGCGGTTCACGCGGTTCAGGTGCTCGGCGCGGATCTGGCTGCGCGAAGCGCGGTCCGCGAAAGTCGCGAAGCTGCGCGAAACGCCGACGTTATTGGCTTGGGTGCGCAGCTCTTGGGAAAGTCCGTTGAGCAGGGCGTCGACTTCGGCCGCGCGACGGCGGACCTGCTCGACGCGTTCGGCTTCGCGGCGCTCGGCGAGCACGCGCTGGACGACGGCTTGCGGATTGTCCATGGCGCGGATTTTCTCTTCCGCGCGCAGACCACGGACGCCATCGATGAAGGTCGCGATTTCATTTTCGCCCATGTTCGCCCACAAGCTGGGTTGATAGCGTTGCATGATGCCGTCCATCGCCAGGCCCGCTTTGCTGAGGCGGAGCGCGACGAAGATCATTTTATCCAGGGCGGTCGGTACGAAACGGCGCGCGCTGAAAACGGAGTCGTAGAGTTGGGTTTTCGTGACCAGCTCAAACGCGAAAGGCGTGAGCTCCGGCGCTTTGGCGATCTGCGCGAACAGATAGGCGTTGGCTTTCGCGGTTTCGGTGTAGCGCCAGTCCTTCTGGGCGCCCCACCACGCGGGCAGCGGTTCGAAACCGAAACGCGCCAGCGACGAACGCGTGATTTCGTTCACGAAGGTCTCGCTCACGCGGGGAGCGAAGGCCTGACGATCTTGGTAGATCGCGAACATCTGGCCGATGAAGTCGGGACTGAAGACGGCAAGGCCCGTGTCGATTTCGCTCGACTGGCAGGCCGCGAAAAGCTGCGCGCTTTGCAGCTCGCTGCCCGCGTCGAAGGGGCGCGTGCGCAGGACTTCGTTCAGACACTGAGTCTGGCGGGCGGGCGTCAGACCTTCCAGACGTCCACCGGCGCTGGTCAGCGCGCCGCTGATGCGGGTGCCGGTGCGGTCGGTGATCGTGAAGTCGAAGGTGTAGGCGACGAGCACGCGACGACCCGAGTTCACGTAGAAGAGGTAGTCAAAGGCCGGACCACGGAATTGATAGGCGAAGCGGAGCACGTTCGCGCGGAAGGGATCCGCCGACACCGGCAGGATCATGCGCATGCCGTCGGCCACGACGGGGCTTTGCAGCTCACCGCCCTCGAGCCACAGGCCCGCGCCGGTCAACGCCGGATCTTGGAACTTCACGGTCGAACTTGCGACGGGCAGGTTTTCGTAGGCTTGCGGGTGGAAGAAGTTCAGGAACTGGCGCAGATTTTCGTTCGAGGGCATGCGGCGGGGCGAGTATTCGCCACGGAAGAACGCGAGCGGGACGCGGGTATCGACCTTCATGCCGAGACCTTCACGGAACGGGAAGAGGTCACGCTCCATCGACAGGGAAACGCGGTGGGGGACGATGCCGTCCTCGAGCTTCGTGCCGACCTTCGATTGGATGACGGGGTTCAGGTTCGAATGCAGCGACACCGGCAGGTCTTTGAAGAGCGCGGTTTGGTAAGCGACCTTGCCGTCGACCACCAAAAAGCAGTTCTGCGCGGCTTGGCGCAGTTCGATGCGCGAGCGTCCACCGCGCAGGTTGGTCTCGTTGAACTCGGCGATCAGGCTGGAGTCTTCCAAACGTTTGTTCTCGATGACGCCGTTCTTTTGCAGATCGACCAGGAAGTAGAAGTCCGCCGTGTTCACCACCATCGTGCCGTTCGTGCGATCGAACAGCGCGCGGGCATCCCACTGATACGTCACGGCCGAATCGAAGCTGCGACGGCTGAGCGGATCGTCTCCGCCGAAAGAAACGGCGCTACAGTTTTTGAGCGGCATCGCTTTCCAGTTGCGGACACGCTGGGCGAAGTCGAGCGTGAGCGGCGCGAGCGCGGCTTCTTCCAGCGCGCGGCCTTGATCCATCATTTTCTGTTGTTCTTCGAAGCCGGGCCCCGGATTCGGGACGGGCGTGGACTCGACCGCCGGAGCGCAAGCGACCAGAAGACCAGCGCAAGCGACCAGAAGACCAGCGCAGGCGTTCAATACCATTGCCGCAGCCGCGACCTTCAGGACGTTCCAGAAACGGATCATGAGCTCCTCCATTTGGGCGACAATCTTCAATGAACGCGCACGGGGTTCAACTCGGAAACACGGTATTGAAGCGGCGGGCCAAGTCCCGGATCGGCACGACTTTGTGAAAGCCCCGTGAATCGATTTGGAGCGGGCGGGGCCCTTAGATTTCGTGAAGGGGGGAGGCTTCGCATAGACTGGAACGACGGGAGAAACCAGATGTTCCATCATGTGTTGAATTTCAGCAGCCGTTTCTTCGTCCTCCTGCTCGCGGCCTCGCCCCTGTTCTTCTTTCAAAACTGCGCGCAGAACTTCGATCTCGCGTCGGTCGGCGACGTGAACTCGCTGGGCGATCAGTTCATGCAGCCGTCGTCGTTCGTGCTCGATCGCGGCACCGGGTATTCATCGCGTTTGCTGCTGCCGGTGCACCTGACCTCGCCCGACGCGCGCGAAGTCTTGATCACGCAGAGTCGGGATTGTCAGCCCGCCGCCGGGGAAGGCTGGCAGCCGATGGCGGCGACTCAAGTGTATCCGCTTCCGCAGCGTGACCGGGCGTACCGTCTGTACGTGAAATTCCGCACGCTGCCGCTCGATCTGGGAAAAGCCGTTTCGCTCGAAACGAGCTGCGTAGGTGCGGACATCGTCCATGATGGAAAGCCGCCGGTGGTGAGTGTCTTGAGTCCCCAACCGGCGGCGACCGCGGGGACCGCCGTTCCGGTCGACATCGACGCGCGCGACAACCACGAGCTTGAGCGTTTGCAGTGCACGCTCTTCAACGCCGGGCTGCTCGCGGGCAAAGTGATCGACTGCGCGGCGAAGTTCACGCTCGCGTCGCTGGCTCTCGGCGAGAATCGACTGGAAGTTTTGGCCATCGACCGCGCGGGCAACGAAAGCACGGTCGAGACCTACAAGGTCTTCGTCGATCAGGTGAAACCGACCGTGGCGATACTGACTCCGGCGAGCGGCGCCTCGCTCGCCACGCCGAGCGTGAATTTCACCTTCACGGTCGACGATAACTATCTGCCGGGGTCGGCGCAGCGCGAGTGCCGGGTGGATTCGGGCGCGAGCGTCGTGCAGAACTGGGTCCGCTGTTCGAGCGCGGGCCAGCACACTTCGCCCGCCCTGACGAACGGCAACTATCGTTTCAGCGTGCGCGCGATCGACACGGTCGGCAACGTGTCCGAAACCGCTTATCGCGACTTCACGGTGAACGCGGTCGCCGGCGCCTTCGTCGTCGCGGGTCTAAAAGATAAGGGCGGCGGGGATACGACCGTCGATGAGTGGCTCGCGGGCGACCGCAAGCCGCAGGTCGTTTGGGGCGCTTCCGCCGGCGCCGTTCGTTATGAGGTTTCGATTCACGACGCCGGGGGCGGAACGGTCTGCGCGGTTCAGAACGTGAGCTCGCCCGCGCTCAATTTCGCTTTCGATTGCGAGCTGACGGATGGGAACGTCTACGGCGCGAAGGTCGTCGCGTACTCGGCGACGGGGCAGCCCACGCCGGCGCCGCTTTTCACGTTCACGGTCGACGTGACGGGGACGCCCGCTTCGCTCGCGAGCTTCAGTCTGTCGCACGCGAAGGTCGAGCTGCGCGCGCAGGCGGATGGACCGGTGACCGAGTTCCAATGTCTTCATCGCTTCACCCCCGAGAACGGCGCGCCTTACAATCTGGGCACGACGGACTGTCGCGGGACGGTCCTGTTCCAGGGCGGGGATCACCGCGCCGGTCGCCACGAGATTCGGGTCGTGACGAAGGATCCGGCGGGGAACTCGCGCACGACGCTCGTGAAGTCCTATACGGTTCACGCCACGGACTGCGCCAAGATTCCGGGCGCGCTCACGTCTTGCCCGCTCGTGCACGACCGCTTCAACCGTGAGTTCACCGGGCCCGAGTTGACCGGAACGCACGATCTGGTGCCGTGGCTGAAACATCTGGATACCGCACTCGGCTCGAGCGTCGATTACGGCGGTATCTTCCGCGCCGCTCAGTTCGGTGCGTGGCCCGCGGCGAGCTCCGCCGAGGGCTTGATCCTGGCGGGCGTCGCCGGGAAAGACATCCTGCTGATCACGAAGCCTTACGATCTGTCGGGTTATGCGCGTCGGGTTGTGAAGTTCGATTACGCGACCTTGAGTTTAGGCGCGGGTGAAGACGTGCGCGTGGAGTACTGCGCGGGCACGGCGCAGGAGTGCGGCGTCTACGGCGCGGGCGATGGCGCCGCGCTCACGGACGGCGCGCGCTGGAAAAATCTCGCGACGCTCGCGAAAAGCGCGGATCCGAATCTCACCGGCGTCGGGGTAGGGGCGGAACAATGGCTGGTGGCCGAGCACGAACTCCCCGCGGTCGGTGGCGAAACCTACGTGCGTTTGCGCTACCAGTTTTCCGAGGGCTTCGCGGCGAATCGCCAAACGCTGCTCGACGGCGTGATGATCGACAATTTCAAAATTCTCGTCGACCGGTGATCCCGGCGACGAGTTTCTTCGAGCGGCGCAAACTTTCCGGCGTGAGCTCGGCCAGATAACAAACCACCGGGACCAGGAAAAGACCCGCGATCACGTCGGCGGCATAGTGCTGCTTGATGAAGACGGTCGCGAGCGCCACGCCCACGGCCATCAGGTAGAACGCGACGCCGAAGGCGCGGTAGCGCGGGATCCGGTGGTAGGACGCCGCGATCAGAAAGCTGTGCAGAACATGCAGACTGGGAAAGCAGTTCGCGGGCGGATCGATTTTGTAGATCATCGCGATGATCCAAGGGGCGAGACCCGGAAGCTCTTCCACGTTCGCGAGACGTAACGGATGGGTCGGGAACGCGATGAAGACGAGCGCCGAAATCGCCGAGGCCCAGGCGACGCGTTTCCACAAAACGCGCAGCTCGTCGGCTCGGGGGACCAGGACAAGCGGAACGCCGAGGAGCACGTAGTAGAAAAGGTAGGGCCACGCGAAGGCGGCTTGAAAGGGGATCAGCGCATCGATCCACGTCTGCACGTCGACGTAACGTTCTTCCGGAGTGAGCAGGAAGTTGCCGAAGCCCACGGCGCCGTAAAGCACCGAGATCCCGGCGACCACGCTGATGTGTTGTAAGCGCATCCGAAGATTTTAACTAATCGGCCTCGAGGTACGCAAGCAGCAAGCGTTTGACCTCGGTCTTCACTTTGTCCTTGGAGACGCGCGGTTGCGTGGCGCCCGGAGCCGCGAGCCCCAGAAAAGTTCCGCGCAGGGCCTGGACCATGACGAAGATCGCGGCATCGAGATCACGTTTCACGAGGTTCGGTTTTTTCAGCAGGAGGAGCGCCTTCACGAACGGCGCGAGTGTGGATTCGAAACTTTCGAATTTCCGCATGGCGTTTTCCTCATCGTTGGAACGGAAAAGCAGCGGCAGCAAAAAAATCTCGAGGGGCGCGTCGCGGGGATCGGGCGCATCGAAGACGGCATCCACCACGTCGTGCACGATGCGTTCGATGGGTTGAACGACGACGCCCAGATCCAGAACCGCGCGCACGCGACCGCGCCGCGCTTCGACCAGATCGTTCAGCAGTTCGGCGAAGATCTCTTCTTTGTGTTCGTAGTACTGGTAGAGCGTTCCGATGCTGATTCCCGCTTTTTCGGCGATGCGGTTCGTGGTCGCGCGGTCGATGCCTTCCTCGAGGAGGACCTGAGCCGTCGCCTGCTTGATGAGCGCGAGGGTCTCTTTCCCTTTGGTGGTGGAAGCTTGTCGTTTCAAGCACTTACCTGCTTTCCGCGGGCCCGGTGGGCACCGCATCCAGGACCTGAGCCCCGCACGAGTCGGAGATCTGAGGAAAAGCTCATATCATGAGTCCATGGAACTTCTCTACTCGATTCTGTTCTTCACTTTCGCTCTCGGTCTTTTCCATGTCGTTCGTTACCTGGTGCTGGCGGGGGGTGCGTACCGGCTGTTCTGGATTCGTCTGCGGCCGTGGACTGAGCGGCGACGTCTGCAGCCGGGGAAGGGCGAGGCGGCGTTCCCGCGCGCGCAGCTTTGGCGTGAGTTCCGAAATTCGGTGGGGACGTCAATCCTGTTCGGCATCATCTTCGCGCCCATGCTTTCGCCCGCGACGCGCGACTTCACCCGCGTTTATACGGACGTGGGGGACTACGGCGTGCCCTACTTGATTTTCAGTTTCGTATTCCTGGTCCTCGTCAACGACACCTACTTTTACTGGATGCACCGGCTGATCCATCACCCGAAGCTTTTTCGCCGCATCCACGCGGTT
The DNA here is from genome assembly GCA_019637875.1 of Pseudobdellovibrionaceae bacterium. Lineage (NCBI taxonomy): Bacteria > Pseudomonadati > Bdellovibrionota > Bdellovibrionia > Bdellovibrionales > Pseudobdellovibrionaceae > Pseudobdellovibrionaceae bacterium. The sequence goes on from JAHBUW010000011.1 coordinate 111,928, forward strand.
CATCACGAGTCGCGCTCACCGAATCCGATGACCGCTTACAGCTTCAGTTTGGCCGAGGGCGTGCTCGAGTTCATTTGGGTGTGGCCGATCGTTCTGCTGATGCCCGTTCACGAGCTGACGCTCGCGGCGTTCGGGGTTTTCGCGCTGATTTTGAATATCGTGGGTCATTTGGGATTTGAGATCTATCCGGAGTGGACGAAGGACCACGCGGTTTTGAAATGGCTGAATCGTCCGACCTATCACGATGAACACCATCGACTGTCGCGCGGGAACTACGGTCTGTACTTCACGTTCTGGGATCGTTGGATGGGGACGTTGAGGGAGAGGGTGCGGCCGACTGTGGGTGAGCCGGCCGTCGGTTGAAGACCTAGTACTTCGACAGATCCGTGCAGTTGAGCGCGTAGCCGCGTTCGCTGTCGGCGAGGTGGAAGAACTTGTCAGCTTTGCCGATGGCATATGCGCCGGTGGGTTTTTCGCCCATTTCGGTGATCGACAAAACCATATAGCCCTCGGGCACATCGACGCCGCCGATGCTGAAGATCTTCGCGCTTTTCAAAAAACGCTGCACTTGTTTGGGGTTCGCCAAACGCTGCGCTTCCGCCACCATCTCGTCTTGCGTGAGGGCGCGTCCATCGGCCAAGACGTAGATGTTCACTTGCGAGCCTTTGACCGGGTTCACGGGCGCGGTCCAAAGGGTTTGATCGAAGGCGCCTTGGACTTGCGGATTCTCTTTCTGGATGTGGCAGCGGAGTTCGGCTTGAGCTTGGAGTCCGAGAAGCGCGGTCAGGGCCAGAGTCAGGATTTGTGCTTTCATCTTCAGTTCCTTTCGTGGGCGTTTCGGCCCGGTTGTTTTGATGAATGTAATTTGCGCGATGCGTCGCAAATCCGATAGATCAGGTTTGCAAAAAGTAACTCAAATAAATAACCAAAAAGTAAACATACACAAATATTGGAATTAACGTAGATTTTCGGCATGAAGAGAATTCCGGAAGGCCGAAATCACCTTGAGGAACGCAGACTTCCTTTCTATTCCGGCCCTTCTAATAAGGAGAAGCCATGAACTTCAAAACCCTGATCCCGAGCCTTTTCATCAGTCTTTTCATCGCGGGACCCGCGTGGGCCTTCGAACCCCAAGACGTCTGTTCGGCGGTGGGCTGCACTCCCGAAATGAAGGCGATCGCCGACAGCTTCGTTTCCACGCAGCCGGTGCAAATCACCGAAGGTCGCGTTTACAGCGGTGTTTGTTATTACATCTCGGGTTCGACCAAACCTGAATATGCGCATGCGGGCCTCGCGGTCTTCACCCCGAACGCCGAGCAGACCGAATATCGCGGCCTGTTCTCGTTCTACGGAAAGCCCAGCGACTACGCCGCGCTCGATTACGAGGCGGCTCTGAAGCGCGTCTCCAGCACGAGCGGCAACGTGAATGTGCTTCAAAATCTGCCGAAGTATTCGGGCTACCAGCGCGTGAACGGCTCGGCGAATCTGAACTACTGGTTCGGCATGAACGCGGATCAAAGCCGCATGTCGTTGCTTTCGGTTTGGATCTTCGATGGTGGCTTGGGCCAAGTCGCTTTCTGTGATATGCAAAAGCACTAATGCGGAAGAAGAAAAAACCGTCCCCGCGCGTGCCCCGTCAGGAGCGCGCGCAAACGACCTATACCAGCATCCTCGAGGCCACCGAACGTATTCTGCGTACGGAGGGGCTGGGGAAACTCAGCACGAACCGCATCGCCAAGATCGCGGGCGTGAGCATCGGTTCGGTTTACCAGTATTTCCCGGATAAAAAAGCGATCCTCAAATTGGCGGGCGAAAGTTACGGCGAAAAGTATCGCGCCCGTTTCCGCGCGCACGTCGAAGCCGCCAAAGCCACGAATCTGAAGGCCGCCCTGCGCGCGCTTCTGGACGGCGTCGTGCACGCCCATCGCTTTGATCCGCGCACGCACGCGGCCATCGCCGAAATCCGCGCGGGACAGCCGCCCGTGAAAGATCGCGGACCTTATTACGACTACTTCGCGACGACGCTCGCCGCGCACCGAAGCGAGATCCGTCGCCGCGATCCCGAAATCTACGTGCACGCCGTTTTCCAGACGCTCGATGCGCTGGCCCACGTGATCACCGAACGTCGCGTGCCCGGCGGTGACGAAAAGAAATACGCCGACGAGATCGTGCGTATGGTGCATGCTTACCTGACCGTTAAAATGTGAGCGGTCGCTCACTTCAATTGGCTTGCGATACGGAGCGCGGGATTCGGACCTGAATCCACCGGTTTAAAGGTGTTGCACGCCAAATGAAAGCTGAGTCCCGTTCCCGCCCGGACGGCGTTACACTCGCGCGCACGCGGGGACTGGAGTCTTCGCTCAAGCGTCGCTTCGGCCGGATCGAGGCGCGGCTCAGCTATACGCGCAGCCAGGGTGAAAACGTGACCGATGGCACTCCGCTGACGGCGGTGCCGCGGGACGTGGCGAACGTGGGCGTCGACTATCGTTTCAATGATCGAGTCTCGTCTTACGTGAGCGCGCTGCATACGGGTGTGCAAGTCGTGGACGACGCCGGAACAAAACTTGATCTTGACCCCTACACGGTTGTAAATGCGGGCGGTACTTACGTCCTTCCGCGCGCCTGGATGGAGAATTCCAAAGTCGGTTTCGGCGTGCAAAATTTGGCGAACTTGGGACTCGACAACCGCTACGGTTACGGCGAGCTCGGTCGCCGCTATTATCTGCGCTTGCAAGTGGAAACTCGATGACCCCGATTCCGATGGACCGACATGAGCTAGACCGCCGCCGCCTCCAAATCATTTTGATCCTGGGGGTGCTCAGCGCGTTGGGTCCGTTGTCGATCGATATGTACCTGCCGGCGTTCGCGGCCATCGGCGCCGACTTCGGCGTCGCCGTCGATCGGGTGGAGCTTTCGCTGGCGTCGTATTTTTTGGGCCTGTCCCTGGGGCAGATCTTTTACGGCACGTTGACCGATCGTTACGGTCGCAAGAAACCGCTTTACGCGGGACTCGCCATTTACGTGATCGCGGCGGCGGGCTGCGCACTCGCGCGCTCCATCGACCAACTGATCGTGCTGCGTTTTCTGCAAGCGCTGGGGGCTTGCGCGGGCGCGGTGATTTCACGCGCCGTCGTGCGTGACCTGTTCGGGCATCGCGAATCCGCCCGCATTTTTTCGGCGCTGCTTTTGGTCATGGGGATCGCGCCCATCGTCGCTCCGCTCGCCGGGGGATTTCTGGTGAAGTACGCGGCCTGGCCCGTGATCTTCTGGATCTGCGCGGGATTCGCGGCTTTGACCTTGATCGCGCTCGGGATGTTTTTGCCGGAAAGTAAAGCCGCGGATCCCTCGGTTGAATTCAGCAGAGCTTTTCACGTTTACGCGGGCATCTTCCGTGACCGGGAGTTTTTGCGCAACGCCTTGGCCGGCGGTTTCGCGCAGGCCGCGATGTTCGCTTACATCACGGCGTCGCCCAACGTGTTCATCAACGTCTTCGGCGTTGCCGAACAAAACTTCGGCTGGCTGTTCGGTGCGAACGCGGCGGGACTGATTTTGTGCGCGCAAATCAACTCGCGACTGACTCGCAGTTTCCGTCCCGACCAGATCCTGCGGGTGAGCATTTCCATGATCGCGGTGCTCGGGGTGGTGTTGGTGGCGGTGAGCCTCTGGGGTGGCGGCCTTTGGTTGACGTGGGCGCCGCTCTTTTTGTTCATTTCGACTTTGGGCGTGACCTTCCCGAATTCGACCGCCGACGCGTTGGCCAGCCAAGGTGTGCGTGCGGGGTCGGCCTCGGCGCTCATCGGAACGATTCAGTTCGTACTTGCGGCGATGGCGTCCGGAATGGTCAGCGCATTTCACGAGGCGAGCGCGTTTCCGATGGCGGTCACGATGGCGACTTGCGGGATGGCTTCGGCCCTGATTTACTTTGGGCTGGAGAAAAAGACATGGCCCGAGGCACCCACCGCAACCTCGTTATCTTAACCGGCGCCGGCATCTCGGCCGAGTCCGGGATCCGCACCTTCCGCGACGCCGACGGCTTGTGGGAAGATCACCGCATTGAAGACGTCGCGACGCCCGAAGCCTTCGCGCGCGACCCGGTGCTCGTGCAACGGTTCTACAATTTACGTCGGGCGCAGCTTCTGGAAAAGTCCTTGGCCCCGAACGCGGGGCACTTGGCGCTCGCGCGTTTGGAAGAAGAGTGGGACGGCGACTTTCTGCTCGTCACCCAAAACGTCGACAATCTGCACGAACGCGCGGGCAGCCGTCGCCTGCTCCACATGCACGGAGAGCTGCAAAAGGTGCTTTGCCTGTCGTGCGAAGGCCGCTCGTCGTGGACCATGGACTTGAACGCCGAGATTCCGTGTCCGCGTTGCCAAACCTCGGGGCAGCTGCGCCCCGATATCGTGTGGTTCGGCGAGATGCCCTACCACATGGACGTGATCCAAGAGTCGCTCGAAAGCTGCGGGCTCTTCCTGGCGATCGGGACGTCGGGGCAAGTTTATCCGGCGGCGGGTTTCGTCCGCTGGGCGGGCCGCGCGCACAAGATCGAGTTGAATCCGCTTTCGACGCCGGTCTCGGATGACTTCGACGAGCACGTGCGGGGGCCCGCAAGCGTGACCGTGCCGGCGCTCGTCGAAAAACTTCTGGCTAGCGTTTAGCGGTCGGGGGCACGCGGGTGCCGCGTTGACTGAGCAGACGGCGCACGAGTCCGTCATCGTCCTCGTCCCACAAATCACCCGTGATCTCTTCGAAGATGTCCTCGATGGTCACCAGGCCCTTCAGCTCGCCGTTCGCCATGACGATCGCCATGTGACGACGTTTTTCCTGCAGTTGGCGGAGCGTGGGCAGGATCGCGGCGTCGGTCGAAACCGTGACGGCCGGGCGGATCAGCGTTTGCCAGTCGCGACTTCCGGAAGAGGCGAACGCCAGAAACTCTTTCGAGTTCAGCGTGCCTTCGAGTTCGTTGTTGTGAATGACGGGCAGGCGCGTGTGTCCGCTTTGGATCACGCGATTCAAAACCGATTCGAAATCCGCGCGGTGATCGACGTAGCCGACCTGCGCCCAGGGGAGCATGATGTCGCCGATGCGACGGGTTTCGATGTTCGCCAGATTCACGATGTACTGCTGGTGGAACTTCGGGATGCCTTCCAGATCGACGTGTGGCGAGGCCTCGGCGTCTTTTTGTTTCGGCAGGATCTTCAGCAGAAGCTTCGTCGAAATCTCGAGCAAGGTGACGACGGGGGAAAGCAGCTTTTCGCCGAGTTCCAGCCAGAAAAAGCCGAAGGACAAGACGCGCATGGGGTAACGAAGCGCGATCGTTTTCGGAACGAGTTCGCCGACCACGACGCTGAAGTAGGTCAGCGGCAGGACGATCGCGGCGATCGCCAGCCCCTCCGACATTCTTTCGGAAAGACCGAACTGCGCTTCGAAATAGGGGGCGAGAGTTTCCTCGGCGCCGGCTCCGCCGACCGCGGCCGAGATCGCGCCGACGAGCGTGATGCCGATTTGGATCGTCGAGAGCGCGCGCTCGGGATTGTCTTTCAGCAGCAGGATGCGACCGGCTTGCTGGCTTCCTTTTTTGGCGAGGGAGCGGAGTTCGGGCTTACGGACGGTGACCAACGCCATTTCAAGGGAGGCCAGCACCGCGTTTAGCCCCAGGCAGATCAGAATGATGAACAATGGACCCATAAAGGTGGATCCAGCATGCCTTGACGGCCGTCGGTTTGGCAAATGCCTACCTGAGCACCGTGTTCAACGCGCTCGGTAGAGGCATTGACTCCATTAAAAATCCACAATTTTAGGGATGGAAGTAGGCCGAGATCAGGAAGCTACTGGTCGCGTACGAAGGATAGTAGTGCGCGCCGACGGAAGGGTAGAAGAAGAGCCACGACTTCGGATATTTCCACGTCAAACTTGCGCCGAAGCCCACCGTGAGCGGATCGGTCTGCATCGAGGCGATCCGTTCGGCGGACGCTTTACCGGGCGACAGCGAAAGCCCGAACGTCGAATACCAATGGGGCGCGAAGCGGTACTGCACGTCCGCGTAGTGCGAGATCGGCGAAAGCTGCTCGTGTTCGAAATCCGAGTTCTCGAGCGCCCCGTAGTTGTGATTCATCTGCGCGAGGTACGAGAACGCCCACTCATCATTCAAGAAATAGTTCCCGATGACCGACAGCCCGTTCTGGTGAAAGCGCAGGGGCAGAAAGCCGGATAGCGAGAACGTCAAATGCGAGTAGCCGAGGGCGAACGCCCACGGCTCGGAGTTGTAGAAGCCGACCTTCGCCGAAAAGTTGAAGGAGTTGTCGAGCGTGTACAGGAAGGGATTCGTGCCGACCTGGATGCCGTCGAACACACCGACGTTGACCGAGTTGAGCAGAAAGAGGCCCTCGATGGAATCCGTGCCGGCGATGCGGGAGTACGAGAACTGCCAAGGACGCAAGGTCCGTGCGGATTCGGTGCCGTGGGCGTGGAACAGGTCCCCGCGGTCCAGACGACGCTCGATCGTTTCGCTGGCCACCGTCGTGCGCAGTGAAAAGTCCGATTCGTAGGTTCGCACCGGTGTCGACGTCTCGTAACTGCGAACGGGCGTGGAGGACGGAATCGAGTCGTACGCCGCGACGACCGGTGCGGGGCGCGGGCGTTTCGTATTTTTCGAGAGACGGCGGGGAGCCGGCTTCGCGGACGCGCGCACGAGCGCATCGAGGCGCGAGGCTTCGCGGGCATGTTTGCGGGAGCGGCGTACGCTCGGTTTCTGGTGAAGGTGATGCAGATCGGATTCAACGTGGGCGCCGCCGACGGCGACACGGTCGTTCGTATGGGTGCCGCCGAACTCGTCGGGCACTTCGATGCGATGGGCGTCGCGGGTCAGCCGCGTCGGCGTCTTATAAGTGCGGGCGTGGTGGGGCGCGACTTCATAACGTTTCGCGCGCGCGGCCTTCGATTTCTTCGAGGGCGCCTCTTTCCGCAGACGGACGTTCTGCGCGAAAGCGAGATCGCCCAGCAAAAGAAACAGCGGCAAAAGAAGAAGAATCACTTTTCTCAAAAGCGGTACCCCACGTTCAGGCCGACCGAAGGGGTGATCTGTCCGGTATAAAGAAGAAGGGCCTGGCCGCGGAAAAGAAATCCGCCGCGTTGGGCGAATTCGTAACCGCCGCCGAAGTTCGGGATCGGCAAGGTCGCCGAGACCAGATCCATTCCGCGCACCAGAAGGTTCGCCTCTTGACCGCCGGCTTCGGCTTTCATCGAGATATCCTCGGAACGGCCTTGAATCGAAAGGATGGTGACGCCGCCCGTGACGAAGGCGCGGTGAACGGGCTGAGTGGTCACGTAGTAATTCGCGAAGAGCGGCAGCGTGATGACGTCGGCGGTGACGCCCATCGCGCCGATGCTTTGGTACGAAAAACCGGCGCCGAACGCGAACTCGCGCCGGGGGCTGTACTCGGTATTCAATGAATAGTAGCCGCCGCGTCCGAAAAGCTCCGCGTGCAGGGCCCAGTGGCGTTCGGGGGCGGGTTTGGGTTTCGGGCTTGTCAGCAGCTGGGTTTGGGGCGTCCGCAAAGAGTTGACCTGACGTTTATGGGCCTTCGCGCGCAAGGGGCGGGCGTGCAGCTCGGGCGTCAACATCAGGGCGACGAGGCAAAGCGAGAGGGCCAGCTGGAAGTGCCGAAAGAACGTCATGATCACGGCTATTGAAAACCCGGTGCCTACGGGGGGCCGCTGGGTTCATTCTGAGCGGGAAGGGACGTGGGGGCGACGGAAACCGGCGCCGACCGTCAAGCCCGCACGCAGGTGTCAGGGGCCGCGCGGAAATTGTCCGTCGGGAGGGCGACGTTTCATTCCGGGACGTGGGGAGCGCGGTCGTTGTCGGCGCGGGGTCCGGGGCTTGCTGTTCCCTTCCTTCGAGGAGACTTCGCCATGAAATATCTGAACTGGGCCTTGATCGTTTCTTTGCTGCCCGTCGTGTTGATTTCGGCCGCCTACGCGGGAACGTCGGAACGCTCCGCGGAGTCGTTGCGGAGACTGCGCGTTTGGGCCTGCGAAACCGGGATCGCGAAAGCGGATCTCGAGCGGGCGCTGAAGATCCCCGGTCAAAAACGTCTCTACTTCGTGGACCTCGGCCAGCATGGCCAGATGAAGCGTCTTTTCTTTTATGAAATCGGCACCGGTCGGATTTCCCAAGCCACGTCGCGTCCTCGCGGGGCGGCCTTCGTGACTTTCGATTCGCTGGAGGCTCCGCAAAATCCCGTGTGTGAACCCGCACAGGGCGATCACCGGACCGACGAGTCCTTCGAACGCACGGAACGTCTGCCGATGGATTCGGACCTTTCGCAGATCGAAATCCATTCCGGTGAAGATCAGGGCGGCCTTCAGTAATTTCCACCGTACAAAATACCGACACTGGAAAGTGACGAGCTTTGTCCGTTAAAACCACCGGGTTCAAACCAATTGGTGAGGGAGAATCCGGTGAAGTCCGTTTTGCTCGTGCTTTTGATATTGTCCGCGACCGTGGCCGAGGCCCGTCGCGGTTTCGAGGGTGTCTGCCGTCATTTTGAAAACCGTGACTCGAACCGTTCGTGCTTCATGGAGTACGACGGACAAGAGCGCGCGTTCTGCCAAGTCTGCACCGAGAACAAATCTTGTTTCATGGCGTTCGACGGCAAGACCCGCGCATTCTGCGAAGCCTACAAAGAGAACAAATCCTGCTTCATGGCCTTCGACGGTGAAGACCGCGGCTGGTGCGAGGTCCTGAAGGAAGACAAATCGTGCTTCATGGCACTCGACGGAAAAGCCCGTCAGGCCTGCGAGCGGGGCTTCATCCCGCGCGAACACCGGTTCTGGCTCCGCTAAGCTCTACGCCTCTGGTTGAGCTTGAGCCGCAGGTGAACGTCGAACTTTTCGACGAAGCGACCCCCTTCGGGAAATTTCGATCTCCCGTGGGGGTTTTTGCGTTTTCATCGGCGTCTATAACCGACCTCGCTGGCACCGGAATTGGAAGACGTCCATGCCTGGAGGTCCGCGTGTTCGTCTCGCTGCGCCGACATTTGAGCTCCGTGCTGCGCCCCTTGCTGGGCGCCGGTCTCGTGTGGATCGCGGCGTCCTCCGCCCACGGCGTGCAGGAGCATCCCTTCCGCGAGCCCGTGCAGGTCTTCCATACGCCCTACGGCATGCCCATCATGGTCCGCACGGGCGGCCCGACTTACGATGAGTATCTGAAAACCTCGCGCGAGGAACTGAAGTCCCACGGCTACCAAGAGTGGCGTTGGGAAGGTCAGAAGTCGAAGTGCACGACGTGCCCGATCTTCATTCTACCGAAAGAGCGTGAGATCGAGACCGCGAAGGTCTACGCCTTCATCCGCGCGCTCGAGACCAAACGGGATGACCTGCTTCGTCTGTACGGCTCGGATCCGCAGGAGTACAATCTGCTCGCGCAGATGGCGGTGGGGATCTTGGGCCGCGAGTCCGAGTTCTTCCAAAGCCCCCGTTACCGCGTGAAGGAAAACGCGCAGTGGGCGATTTACCTCATCAAAGTCGTGCAGATCTACCTGGAAGGCTCCGATCGTGATCCCGAGTTGAACAGCCGCGGCCCGACGCAGATCAAGATCGTCCCGGAAAAAATCGCCGCGACCTTCGGGGTGAAGCACGAGGATCTTTACATTCCCGAAAACGCCGCGCTCGCGACCATGGGGTATTTGATCGAAGCGCTCGCCGAGCTCAAACGCCGCGTGACGCTGAATCACCTGACGTTCGTGACGCCGGATTCTTACGCGGACTATCTGCCGTACATCTACTTCGGTTCGAAACGTCAGCTCCTGAACGGCACCGCGACCCCGGACCGGAACATCTACATCCGCGATATGCGCAAATACATGACGTGGATCGAGATCTACGAAGGCCCGGCGCGCTCGGTGCCTTTGCACTAGCATTAACGAACCAAGCAAGACGGATTCGTCGTCGCCACGTTCTGCAGCGTCCAGATGAAGTCGGCCTGCGTCCCGCCGTTGTTGAACCACGTTTGCCAGATCGATTCCTTTTCGGCCGTCCAGCAGCCCGGCAGATAGAGGTCGAACTGCGTCCGGATGAAACTCGCGGGAGCGGAAGGCGGCGGGGTCGGCGCCACGGGGGCACTGGCATTGCCTTGGGCGATCATGCCGCCGCTGGTGTCGATGCGATTGCCCGATTCGATGATCGAGCCCGCCGCGCCGTCATTAAAGATCGCGACCCGTTGTTCCGCGCCGATGGCCGGGAACTGGTTGCCGGTCAGGGTCATGGTCCCGCCGCCGATGTTGTGGATGCCCGAACGGTTGCGGTCGTCGCGGCCGCGGTGGCCGTTATTTGCGAAGGTCGACGCGCTGATCAGCACGTTCTGCGCGGCGCTCAGAACACCCGGGCCGCTGGAATTGACCACCATCAGATTCGACATGTTCACGGTGTTCACGCCCGCGGCGAGGTAGATGCCGGGGGTGTCGTTCGCGATCGTGTTGAAGTCCAGACCGCTGAAGCCCGACATCTCGATGAACGTATTCGAGATCGCGTGCAGGCTGCCGCCGTGGATCGCGATCTCCGCGCCCCCGCCCGCGTATCCGTCGTTCCCGAAGAACGAATTCGTCATGCGCAGGCTTTCCACTTTGTGGCCGTTCGCGGTCGCCAAGACGACGCCGCCACGTTTGTTGTGGAAGGTGTAGATCCCGTCCCAGTTTCCGACCGACATCTGACCGCTGTCGGGGCTGGCGTAGATGGCGAAGCCGTCGTTGCGGGTGAAAAGCAGATCGCGCATGTAGTACTGGGTGGGGCCGGGGTGCTGGAGGTTCGTGAAGACGAGCCCGTGGCGCGCGCACTCGTTCACGCTGATGTCGCGGATTTGGGAATAGGCCGTCACGCCCAGGTAAAGTCCGTCGAACTGTTTTTCGATCCAGAGCGCTTCGATGACGCCGTTGTTGTTCGACTTTCCGGTGCGCACGCCGTTGTCGCCGACGGCGAGGTCGCCGTGCGTGCGGATCAGCGAAAGATTCGCGACGCGGTAGTAGTCGACGAAGTCGCCGATCTGAACCTGCGGTCCCGGGGCGCTCATCTTCAGGATCGTCCCGAAGGCCGTCGCGCCGACGAGGGCCACGCGGTTTCCTTGCAACGTGAGGGTCGCGGACTGTTCATACTCGCCGGCGCCAAGGAAGAGGCTCACGCCGTCCGTGATCGTCACCGCTTCGTCCAAACGTCCCGCTTCCGCGCAGATGGCTTTCGCACCGGCTTTGAGGGCGGCGTTGATCGCCTGCGCGGTGCTGCCGTTGACGGGAAGGGCCGGGGTGCAGCCCGCGGGGGCCTGCGCCGAGGCTTGGCTCAGATTGTTTTGCAGAGGGGCCGCCATGGCTTGCAGACGGGCGGGGGCGGATTCGAGTGCGCGGCTGAAGTTCGTGCCTTGGGCAAGGCGCGTGGCGTTTTCTAAACGGAGGTCTTCCCGCAGATCGAAGCCGGGAGCGCAGGCCGCTTGCAGCAGCGCGATCAAGATGAGTCCGGTGAGTTTGGTTTTCATGTTTCCCCCTTGAAACCAGTTTGCGCTTTTCCGTGAAGACCGCGTCTGACATCGCCCGCAAATGGCGTGTCGGTTCGAGACACTTTCCTAAAATGCCCGAATCACCACCGGCAGACGTTTGGATTTCATGAGGTTTGAGAAGACTTCGTCTCGAATCAACTCGACCTTTGGCAAATGCCGAAAAGTCAGACAAGAGGTAGCCATGCGCAGGTCATCACTTCAAGGCGTGCGAATTCTGGTGGTCGACGACGAAGAAATGCTTCGCGAGGTGGTCGTTGAACTTTTGCAGCAAAAAGGCTGCGTGGTCAGCGAGGCTCCAAGCGGCAACAAGGCTTTCGAAAAACTGAAGGCCGAAGACTTCGATGTTCTTTTGACCGATGTGCGGATGCCCGATGGCGACGGACTCCGTCTGATCCAGCGTTTGTGCGATGAGCTGCCCCACCGCCGCCCGCAAATCCTGGTCTGCTCGGGATTCAGCGACGTCACCACCGAGATGGTCCGCGATCTGCGGATCGCGCGTATCCTGCAGAAGCCCTTCACCATGACCGAGCTCGTCGATATCTTGATGAAGCTGATTTAGTCGGCCGGAGTTTAACGGCCGCGCGGCGTCCGGTCGTCGCGCATGACGACGGGCTGACCGATCGACACACGCGCGTAAAGATCCTCGATATCCTCGTTCAACATCCGAATGCAGCCGTAAGAGGCGAACGAGCCGATGCTCGAGCGCATGGCCGACGCGGTTCCGTGAAGGACTTCGCATGGATCACGATCGTGCCGGGAGCGTAACGATAAGCCTCCGCGTAACGCGTGAAGGTGGGCTTCGCCTGGGCCGCTTGGGCGAAGCCCAGAACGAAGGCGAGCGGGAGCGCGAACATGGCGAACGCCCAGAAGAGGACGCGGGCCGGAGATGTCGGAGACATGGACGAGTCTGTGTTTTTCACAAAGAAAACTCCTTCAAAGCCAAGAGATTCGCGCAGTTCGCGTGTTCGGAGCAAAAGAGCAAAGGGCGGGCCGAGAGAGGGATTGCCTGTTTTTCGGGCGGAATATCCCTCGTGGGGCGCTCGTCTTGATCTTCCCCTGAGGAAGTCCCGGGACCGGGCCGCCAGAGCGGATTTTAATCCCTTTGACAGACGCTTCATGAGCCCTCTAAATGATCGGCACATCTTGTCCAAGAGAAGGCTTCACTCACGAATAACGACCCGTGGGAATTGAACTTTCAGGAAGACAGGGTTGGGGAATTTGCCCCGTTCGTTCACCACGGACACTGGACCCGGATTCACAAAACGGTGTGGTCAATACACCCGAATCCACCAACAAGTTCAGAGTCCTCAAGGAGGTTCTTTTTGTATATGAGTCGTCAACTCTCAAAAGCTCAGCAGGAAAAAGCAAAGGTTTTGGCCTTGCTGGATCAGGCTGACTCCGATGTCGCCCAAAATCCTGGAATTGAAACTAAATCGTCGCTCAAAAACGACTTCGAAACGCTGTTCAGCGAGTCGATGAAAGAGCAAGATTTTAAAGCGGGTGATATCGTCACCGGCACCGTCGTCGAAGTTCAAACCGACTACGTGCTCGTCGACATCAATTACAAATCCGAAGGCCTTGTGCCGATCAACGAATTCCGCATCGTCGATGGCGTCCGTGCCGTAAACCCGGGCGACAAAGTCGAAGTTCTCATCGATCGGATCGAGAACGAAAACGGAATGATCGGTCTGTCGAAGAACAAAGCCGACATGATGAAAGCTTGGAACGACATTTCCAAAGCGGCCGAGAACGAAGAAGTCATCGAAGGAACCGTCATCGCCAAAGTCAAAGGCGGTCTGTCGGTCGATATCGGTGTCACGGCGTTTTTGCCCGGTTCGCAGATCGATCTGCGTCCCGTTCGCAACATGGACCAGTTCATCGGCAAGAAGTACAAATTCAAAGTCATCAAGTTCAACAAGAAGCGCGGAAACATCGTTCTCTCGCGTCGCGCGTTGCTTGAGGAAGAGCGCGAGTCGCTCCGCACCCAGACTCTGGATCAAATCAAAGAAGGATCGCAAGTCACGGGCGTCGTGAAGAACATCACCGATTACGGTGCGTTCATCGACCTCGGCGGCATGGACGGTCTTCTCCACATCACCGATATGTCGTGGGGCCGCGTGAAGCACCCTTCGGAAATCATCAATGTGGGCGACGAAATCCAAGTGAAGGTCCTGAAGTTCGACAACGAAAAAGAGCGCGTCTCTTTGGGCTTGAAGCAACTGCAGCCTGATCCGTGGGAAACCGTGAAACAAGCTTTCCCCGTCGGCGCGAAGCTGAAGGGCAAAGTCGTTTCGTTGGCGGAATACGGCGCATTCGTCGAACTGGCTGAAGGCGTTGAAGGCCTGATCCACGTTTCGGAAATGAGCTGGACGAAGCGCGTGAAGCATCCCTCGCAGATCCTGAACGTCGGCGACGAAGTGGACGTCCAAGTTTTGGAAGTCGACACCGAGAACCGCCGTATCTCGTTGGGTATGAAACAACTGATGGCGAATCCCTGGATCGAGATCAAAGAATCGTACCAGCCCGGAACGATCATCGAAGGCGAGATCAAATCGATCACGGACTTCGGGATCTTCGTTGGCGTGGAAGACGGTATCGACGGTCTGGTTCACATCTCGGATTTCTCGTGGACCAAGCGTGTTAACCATCCCTCGGAAATGTTCACCAAAGGTCAACAGGTCCGTGCGGTGGTCTTGGGCGTGGATATCGAGCAAGAGCGTTTCTCGCTCGGCTTGAAACAGCTCGAGAACGATCCCTGGTCGAACATCGAATCGAAATACGGCGTCGGCACACAGCATGAAGTGAAGGTCACTAAGATCGCGGACTTCGGTGTGTTCGTTGAGCTGGAAAGCGATATCGAAGGTCTGATCCACGTTTCGGAACTTTCGACGGACCGTGTGAACGCTCCTTCGGAATTCTGCAAAGCGGGCGATGTCCTGAAAGCGGAAGTCATCTCGATCGACAAAGACGCTCGTAAGATCGGTCTGTCGTCGAAGCTGGTGAAGCTCCGTGAGCAAAAAGGCGATGTCGAGGACTACGCGAAGAAGGCGACTTCTTCGGCGAAGACCAGCTTCGGTGATCTGTTCGCAGATCAGCTGAAGGGCGCGACTTCGACTAAAAAAGAAGAATAATCTCTAGCGATAGAGTGATCTTGGAAAACGGCGACCGGAAACGGCCGCCGTTTTTTTTTGGCGTGGGACGGATGTCGCGCTAACCTGAATCTGCAGGAGGCCCTGATGACCCCTCTGAAAGTGAATCCCCGCGATGTTGAAGTCCGTTTTCTGACGATGGCGGATGTGCCCGCGCTCTGCGATTATTTCTTCCGGTCGCCGCCCGGGTTCATCGAGTCCATCGGTCTTAAGAAAGACGCCTTCGGTGACGAGGCGAGCTTCGTGGGTCTGTACGAGAAGGGACTGGCGGATCTCGCCGCGAAAGGTCTGCCGCCGAAATCCTATACGGTCTTTTACCAAGGCGAGCGGATCGGAATGCATTCGAGCACGCACTACGTTCCCGGCGAATCGATCTGCATGCACGCGCACTTCTTCAAACCCACGGACCGCGCGCGCGGGATCGGGACGGTCTCGGGCGTGAAGGCGGCCGAACGTTTTCTACTGGATCATCAGGTGAAGCGGGTGCTGTTCAAGATTCCCGTGCAGAACGCGGGGCCGCTGGGCGTGATCCGCAAACTCGGCTTGCCGTCACAGGGGATCGAAGTTTTGGATTGGCCGCAGCTCGTGCGTCCCATGGACGCCGAGGTTTTCAGCGTCGATTTGGAGCAGGTCCGCGCGGTGAAAAGCCGATTCGGTATCGAGTAGAAACTGCCCCCTTATCGTGTTGCAACTCGATCCCGTCGCGAACCTAAAAACCTTCTGATTTCGCTTGGCTGGGACACGGCCCTCCTGGCCTCGCCGCAGAATCTTACGCCATCCAGGCGCTGCGGAGGTCCCATCCAACCGAAATCAGAAGGCTTTTAGCTTCTACCGAAATGAGTTTTGCAACACGATAAGGGGGCAGTTTCTATCGAGTAACGCTTCCGATACGGAAGTCAGACGTCCGCACTCAGGGGTTGGTCGCCGCCGGGCGAACCTCGACGATCTCGTCGGCGTGACCGTTCCACTCTCCGTAGTCGTTGAGATCGCGCTCCAGGCGGAACATTCCTTTCAGAATGCGACCGTCGCGTTTCAGTAAAACGAAATAGCCCTGATCGCCGACGTAGCCCACTTCCCGGTCGGGGCCGGTGAACTTTTCGAACTTCCAGGTGAAGTACTGCAATTGACGGATGGCTTGGAAGAGCTGCTCCAGGGCCTGCACGCGGGCCTCGTAAACATTCGGCATTTTTAAGACGTGCTCGAGCGCGCGGCGGACCTGCTTCGGAGCGAGTTCGTCGCCCACGATACGTAGGGCTTCATCGAGGGTAGGGGGGCGGCGGCCTTGGATGAGGTCGGTCAGGGGTTCGTGGATGACCGCGCAACGGGCTTCGGCCCAGAGGTTCTGGGGTGCCAGCCCCGTAAAGAGGAGCACCGCGAACGTCATCGCGGGAAGGGAGCTCAGCAGGTGGGCCGCACGAAAAAACATGTCAACCTCGGCGACAGGCAGAGATTGCAAAGCCCGCCACCGTCCCGGGGCGCATCCACCCCCGGGGTTTCTGTCTAAGGCTTAGCCGAGGGACGTTTCAGGGCGTCCCGGGTGGGTAGGGCTGCTCGCGAGCACGCCGCTCTTTCGTGCTCGCGGGCGTTTTCTTTGGCTTCGGGATTGCCATGTCCTCGCCGGGACCGATGGTCGCCCGTGCCGGCGAGCCGCGGTTCTTTGGAGGTTTCCATGGCCCGTTCTCGTCAGCCCGGTGCCGGGCGGCTGATCAGCTTGCTCGCGCTTCTGATCGCGATCCCCGCCGTTTTTGTGGGGGCGCATGCGCTGGCCCAGAATTCGGGAATCGTGCGCGATTCGCAGCGCCGCCAGGCCCTCCAACGTCAAGTGGACGCCTGGGCCGAGCGCTACGCGCGAGCGGCGTTCGAACGCTCGGTCGAGAACGTCAGCGACATCGGCGTGCGGATCGTGGAGCCCACCACCGTTTTGCCGGCGGATTTGGGAGGCCCCCTTCCGGGTTCGGTGCAGCGGATTCCGGTCGAGATCTCCGCGCAAGGTTATGGCTACGACTCTTTCGGCTATCGTCACGATGGCTTCGGTCATCGCGGTTTTGCGCGTTTGATGAATTGCCGTATTCACCAGTCGCTCATGATGCGCGTCGGGCGGGACGGCCGTCCCGTTTCGCTGGTGGAAGGGCAACGGATCACGACTCCCGTCGCTTGCGCGACGGGCTACTAGAGGTCGCTTGCGCGACGGGCTACTAAAGGTCGCTTGCGCGACAGGCTACTAAAGGTCGCTTGCGCGACCCAGGGTTTCTAGCGTCTGGCTTTGAGGTTCAAGGTTTAAGTTCTGGAGGTTTCGATGTTCGCGAAGAAGATGGCTTGGCTCGCATTCGGAGTGATGATGACGGTCGGGACCGCGGCCAACGCTGCCGTTTGGACCACGCGTGCGCAGTGGAGCGAGCAGAAAGAAAAAGAGTTCGCGAAGTTCATCAATGAATTGCCGCTGGATTTCTTCAGCCGTCCGGGCACGCCTTATTCGGGAATTTCCACCGACTGCGCGGACGCGGCGTACGTGCTGCGCACCATCTTCGCTTACGAAAACGGCCTGCCGGTCGACTTCGAAAACTGGGAAAAGAAGGACCTTTCCAACACCACGAACAATTACGATCACCTCGAAGCGGGACTTCCGCGTTTGAAGAAGTTCATGAGCGATCTGCGCTGGGCGACCGATACCTCGACGCTGCTGCGCGAGACTTACCCGATCGCCATCAACCGCAACAGCGTCCGTCCGGGCGCGATGTTCCTGCACATGCCGAAGAAAGGCGAAGGACCGAAGGTCTACGCGTCGGCGCATGTGTTCTACGTGCAGAACGTGGGGCCGAGCGGCCTCGTGACCTACATTAGCTCGACTGTTCCCGCGGCCGTGCGCAACTTGAACGCGCGTAACGGCTACGTCTTTACGCCCTTCAACGTGAATTCGGGTTACCGCGCCTGGAAGTGGCCGAACACCGGCACGCAGGCTTTGGAAACGCGTCTGCACGGAAGCCTGGAGCAGTTCCGTTTGGGCAACTGGAAGACCTTCGCCGAACTTCCCGATAACGGCGACGGCGGACGCTCGGCGCTGCAACGTCAGATGCAGAACTGGACGGCGGCGGTTCGTGAGCGCATCAAAGGAAGCGGTGCGGGTCGCACGATCAATCCCACGGAAGAGCTCAACGCCGTCATCGGCAACATCCTGGGCGGCGTGAATGATCGGATCAAGATCGTGCAGGACGGCTGGCGCGTTTACCAGAGTCGTTACGGCGGTCGCGGTTGCATGACCGAGTCGGATTATGACAACTACTCGACGCCGTCGCGCGATACCCGTATTCAGCAGGAGCTCATGTACCTGGCGCCCGCGGCGACCCGTTACGTGCGTTCGAAAGGCGCGACGAACGTGAACATCGCGCTCAAAAAACTTTACGCGAGCTACCGTTTCGAGATCATGCCCGGTCAATTCGTGGATCTGAACCAGATCACCGACGGGTTCCTGACGACGAAGGCTTTGTCCATCAGCGAGCCCGAGCACTCGCCGCTCGCCCGTTGGGGCGTCGGCGCGGTCATGGTGAAATCGCAGTGGCAGTGCCCGCAGCGGGCCTCGCAATACTACGGCGCGGAGCGGATTAACCGTTAAGTCGGGCCGGGACCGCCGCTATTTTGGGCGGCGGCGCGCCGCAATTATAGTCGCGGCGGCGCGCCGCAGTGATCGAGCAATTCTAGCCTCGGGGGGCGAAGCGCCCTAAACTCCTTCACGGTAAGGAGAACTCCCCGCATGTCCAAAGAGCCGAAGAAGAATCCATGGCTAATGTTGCTCGTCCTGCTCGTGTTTTTCGGCGGCCTTTGGGCCGTGCTGCTGTACACGACCTCCACTTCGATTTTCGGGGGGCGCTCTTCCAAAAGCAGTTTCGCTAGCGTCAGTGGCGGCGGCGATAAAATTTTGCACCTGAAGATCGACGGCGTGATCATGGACGGCCGTAAATTTCTGGAACCTTTGATCGAGTACAAAGAAGACGACAAGGTGAAAGCCATCGTCATCGAGATCAATTCGCCCGGCGGCGTGGTGGGCCCCTCGCAAGAGATCTACGAAGAGATCAAACGCGTGCGCACCGATCTGAAAAAACCCATCGTCGCGGTGTCGACGGGGCTCATGGCTTCGGGCGCGTTCTACGCGGCGGTCGCCGCCGATAAAATCATCGTGCAACCCGGAACCCTCGTCGGCTCGATCGGCGTGATCATGGAGTTCACGAATCTGGAAGGCCTTTACAACTGGGCGAAGGTTTCGCGCTACTCGATCACGACCGGAAAATACAAAGACTCGGGCGCCGAGTACCGGCAGATGCGCGACGATGAGCGCGACGTTTTCCAAAGTTTGGTGAACGACGTGCTTGAGCAGTTCGTCGAAGCCGTGGCCACCGGCCGCAATTTAAAAACCGAAGATGCCCGCGCCGTTGCGGACGGCCGTGTGTTCACCGGTCGTCAGGCGAAAGAGCTGGGGCTGGTCGACGAGATCGGCACACGCGAAGACGCCTTCAAGATGGCCGCCGAAATGGCCGGTTTGAAAGAGGGCAAATACGACGTCATGGAGCCGCCGCGCCGTCGTCCGAGCTTCTTCGACATGATCACCGGCGGCGACGACGATCGCGGCGTGCAGTTCGAACAAGCGATCGATTCGGCGATGAAAAAGATTTTGCGGACCGAGCTGACGAACCGTCCGCTCTTCCTGATGCCCGGAGTCCTTTGATGGCGAAGAAGCGGGCGGCGAAAAAGACGGTCAAGAAGACGGTCAAAAAAGTCAGCCGTCGCGCCGCGGGCGCGGCCAAAAAAAGCGCGAGCCGTAAAACCACGCCGGACTTCCTGCAGGTTGCGGGCGAGCGCTGGCCCATGGAAAGAAACGTTCTTTTCCGTCCCGAGCGCCTGCAGTACGTCCGCAAACTCGTGCCCGAAGTGGGGTGCGTGTTTTGTCGCTGCGCCGAGACCGAACCGAAGTTCGAGACCTTGTGCGTTTACCAAAGCAAACACTCGATGGTCGTCCTCAATAAATTTCCTTACAACTCGGGACACATCCTGGTCGTGCCGAAGCGGCATGTGGGGCAGATCTTCGACCTTCAGGACGAAGAGTATTTCGACCTCATGAACCTCGTACGCTTGGCCGCGCGGGTCGTCGAGGGCGCCTACCAACCGGCGGGTTTCAACCTGGGTATGAACCACGGCAAGGTCTCGGGGGCCGGGATTCCCGAGCACCTGCATTACCACATCGTTCCGCGTTGGGCCGGGGACCTGAATTTCTTCCCGCTCATCGCCGAGACGAAGGTCGTGATCGAGAATCTGGAAAGCAGCTTTGACCGTTTGCGGATGTCGTTCCAGAATTTAGGCCTAGAGCCTATCCCAAAACCAGGTGGGGGTTGAATCGAATGGAAAAGGGACAGATGCAAGGAGCGACGACAAGTCATAGCCATAGCTATGGCGCGAAGGAGCGACGCCGTCAGGTGGCCCTTTTCCATTCGACCCGCAGGGCAGTTTCAAAACAGCCCCGCCCGTCGTTACATCCGGCTCGAATTGGCTTTGGCCAGTCCTTCACCGGATGCGCCTCGCTCGAGGCTGTTTTGAACCTGTTCAACCCCCACCTGGTTTTGGGATAGGCTCTATGAATCAGATGCGCGTGAACGTTCCCCCTTTTTCGACAACGCTTAAGGTCCTGATCGGACTCAACGTCGGAATGTGGCTGATCGGGCAGTTTCTGTTCGAACAGGTTTTGGGATTGCCGATCTCGCCGTACCTTTCGCTCGTGCCCGGTCTGGTCTACGAGAACGGTTTTGTTTGGCAGCTGTTCACGTACATGTTCCTGCATTCGACCTCGTCGATCATGCATATCGTGTTCAATCTTTTGATGTTGTGGATGATCGGCTCGGAGCTGGAACAGCGTTGGGGACGTCGCTTCTTCGTGAGTTTCTACGTCGGTTCGGGTTTTGGCGCGGCCGTGATCTACACCATGGGGATTTTGATCTATTCGGGTCTCACTAAAAATCAGCAGTACGCGGCGATTCCCGTGGTGGGGGCGTCGGGCGCGATCTTTGGGCTGCTCTTGGCCTACGGGATTTTGTTTGGCGAACGTGTGATGCATTTCATGATGCTCTTCCCGATGAAGGCGAAATATTTCGTCATGATTCTGGGTGGGATCGAGGTCGTTTCGCTGATGACCAGTGGACCTGCGGGCGGACAGGTGGCGAACCTTGCGCACTTGGGTGGACTCATTGCGGGCTATGCGATTTTGATCGGTTGGACGATGTGGCAACGTCGCGGTTGGAACCAGAAAAAGACCAAAACGCGGAACCTGCGTTTGGTGGTCAACAACAAGCCCGACGACGATTCCAATAAGAATGGTCCCAAGTACTGGAATTGACCGACTTTATGCCGAGCGGCAAATTGCTTTCCCTTTCCCTCATTTTAGTTTAGTTTGGGTCTTTTGAACGAGGAGCAAGAGATGGCTAAATCCCGCCAAGATGAACTGATTAAATTTGATTCGCGCATGATCGATTGGAACCTGAGCCGCGGCATCATCACCAAAGAAGAATACGAAAAGCACCTGGCGAGCCTTCCTGATCTGAGCGCCCAAGCCGAGAAGATCGAACTCGACGAGACCAGCGACAGCAGCGACATTCTGAATTAGGCACACGTCACGGCTCTGCCGTCGACGTATTCTACGAAACGCAAAAAGCCTTTCCGAACGACGGAAAGGCTTTTTTGTTTTTAGAGCTGTTGAATGCGTCGACGGCGAAGCCGTGACGTGTAACCAGCGACGTGCAACTCGCGTCGACCGTGAAGCGGTGACGTGCACTCAGTCGCCGATGGCTTTGGCGGGGTCGACGTTCGAAAGCGAGCGTTGGGCCGTGCGGGTGGGGGCCCAGTCGGCGGGGACTTTCATCCGTTTCCAGTCTTCGCGCACGATGCGGAAGCCGGTTTGCTCCGAGTAGTGGGCGTGGATGGTTTTTTCGCCGAAGTCCTCGTGCCGATCGGATTTGTAGTGCTGAAGCATACGGATCACGACCATGTCGCGATTGCGCAGAATCAAAGGCTCCGAAAACTGCACTTCGATCGATTTGTAGAAACCCTTCAGGCGTTTCTTGTGCGCATACCACTGCGCGTAGTTCATGTCCGCATTGAAGAAGGTCGGATCGTAGAACTTGATATAGGTTTCGATGTCTTCGTTTTCCCAAGAGTGACGCCAGGTTTCGACGAACTCCAGGTACTTCGTCCGCTGCTTTTGGTATTCGGCGAGGCTGACTTCCTTCATTGAGTCGTAGATCACGAGCGGCGTTTGCTTCAGATGGACGAAGGGCGCGAGCTGTTTGATCACGTTGTTGCGCACGACGACGCAGCCCCGCGAACCGCGGGTCAAGGGGACGTCATCCGGAACCGCGTGCAACCAAATGCCCGAGCCGGTTTTGGCTTCGCGTTTGTCGAAGATGTTCGGGTAATCCGTCGTGAACGCGAGCGAGCCGTACAGGCTGAACGGAATTTCCGGCTGCGCTTTTTTCTGCTCAAGGAAGTAAATGCCGACGGGGGTGCGGTGATCGTTTTCGCGGCGTTTTTCGCCGGCGCGTTTACCGAGATCCGACGGATACTCCTGCACCAAGCGGGGAAGGCCGTTCTCGTATTGATACACGCGCAGAATGCGGCGCGCTTGATCGACCAGGAAGATGTTTTTCGAAAACTCCGTCCGCGGACTGATCGCGATCAGACCCTCGGGAAAAAGAGCGGGCTCGGTGACGGGGACGGCGTCGCCCGGAGCGGGCGGAGCCTCGGCGTGCGCCAGCGGGGCCGCCCATAAAAGAGCGCCCACAGCCCAGACCACGGCCTTTGCGGACTTGAGTTCGTTGATCGTCATGACCCCCTGATTTTCCCAAGATCCTTCGCGAGAATCTAGGGGTTTTCGTTGAAAGTATTGACGGGTTTCGTCATGAGGCACGAATTTCACAAGCGGGGCGGGTTTTCTTCAGGCCTTCGTCCAGAACGCCGATAGAGGGACTAGGGAGAAGTTCCCGGAGGACGCAATGGCGGCAGCAGCAGAACAGGGCGGCGATAAACCGAAGAAACCCTTCCCGGTCAAAATGCTGATGACCGCGCTTCTCCTTGTCGCCAATTTGGGCACGGTCGGTGGCGGGTTGTATCTGACCTACGCGGCGACCTTGGGTTTCGTTCCGCCGCAAGTGCGTGAAGCAGAACTGCAGCAGATCCGCAAACTGGCCAGCGAAGCCCAAGAGGCGACGCCTGAAGAGCCGCTCATTTACACCATGGACAAGATCACCGTGAACCTCAATGGCGAACCGAAACGGATGGTGCGCATCGAGGTGAACGTGGAGCTTCTGAATCCGATCGGCTTTTCCGAGATCATGGAGAACGACCGTCGCGCGAAAGTGCGGGACTCGGTCACCGACCTGCTGGGTCGTCAGTCCTTCACCGATATCGAATCCATCCAAGGCAAACTCTTCCTGAAAGACCGCATCGCGAGCGACCTGAACTCCATTCTGGACCAAGGCATCGTGAAAGCCGTTTATTTTTCGGAGTTTGTCGTCCAGTAAGGGACGCAATAGTTCATCCAGTAGGACGCGAAGTTTCGTCCAGTAACCCTTCGTCCAGTCGTTCCCACGTCGTTGCCTTTGCCCCTAGGCTCATGAAGAATACATGATGCACGTCAAAGGGGATCAAGGATGATGATTCAGTCGCTATTCGCTCTGCTGTCCGCCTGCGTTTTGCACGCACAAACGCCCGTGGGCGTTTCAGCCAACCAGACGACCACCACGAACCCGGTTCCGCAAGCGCGACCCGGGGGACTGAAGCCGGTCGCACCGACCTCACTGCGGTTGGAGTTTCCGGTTGAAAAGTTCCAGCTCGCGAACGGGCTGACCGTGATCCTGCATCAGGACCGCAGCGTGCCGCTGATCAGTTACCATACGTGGTACCGGGTCGGCTCGCGGGACGAAAAGCCCGGCATCACGGGCGCGGCGCACATGCTCGAGCACATGATGTTCAAGGGCGCGAAGAAGTACTCGAACAAAGACTTCGACCGCATCCTGCAAGAGAACGGCATCACCAACAACGCGTTCACGACCTGGGACTACACCGGCTACTACGAGAATCTTCCCAGCTCGAAGCTCGAACTCATCATGGATGTGGAGGTCGATCGCATGCGCCATCTGGCGCTGAAGGCGGAAGATCTGAAAAGCGAGCTGGAAGTCGTGAAGGAAGAGCGGCGTTGGCGCATCGACAACAATCCTCCGTCGTTGCTACGCGAGGCGATGTTTAATGCCTTGTTCAAACCCCATCCCTACAACTGGCCCGTGATCGGCACGATGGATGACATCGCGGCCTACACGACCGACAAGCTGCGCCCGTTCTACGACACGTTCTACGTCCCGAACAACGCGGTGCTGGTGCTGGCTGGTGATTTCGATATCCCTTCGACGAAGAAGTTGATCGAGCGTCATTACGGCGTGCTGGAACGTCGCGAATTGCCCGCGCGCAGTTACGCTCCGGCGGCCGAACCTAAAAAAGCCGAGCGCTTCACCGTCGAAGCGGAAGTGCAGAATTCGACCGTGATCATCGGTTACAAAGGTGTCGAGAGCGGTCACCCCGACTCGTTCGCCCTGGATCTGGCGGCGGCGGTGCTGGGCGCGGGCGACAGTTCACGTTTGTACAAAAAACTCGTTTACCGCGATCAGACGGCGACGTCGGCGGGCGGTTACAACATCACGAACGCCGATCCCGGCGCGTTCATGGTGCTCGCGGCGATGAAGCCCGGTTTAAAAACCGCCGGTGCCGAGAAAATCCTGCGCGAAGAGGTTCTGCGTCTGCAGAAAGAGCTCGTGACCGAAACCGAGCTGCAAAAAGTGAAGAACCAGCTGATGAAGGATTATATCGACGGTCTGACGACCATCGACGGCAAGGCGCAGGCTTTGGCCACGAACGAAATCCTGTTCGGCTCTTTCGAAAAGCTGTTCACCGATTTGGAAAAGTACAAAGCCGTCACCGTGAAGGATATCCAGCGGGTGGCGCAGAAGTATCTGCGCACCGAACGTGAGATCGTCGGCATCTTGAATCCCCGTGCCCGTCAGAAAGCGAGCGTGCAATGATCTTCCCGCAAATGATGAAACCTCTGCTGGTCGGAATTTCCGCGTTCCTGCTGATCTCGTGCGCGAGTTCTCCGAAGACGGTCACCTCGGGCTTTCAACTACGTGAGTTCACGGAAGAGCGTCTGCCGAACGGGCTGACGTTTTTGGTGATTCGCGATCCCTCGCTTCCCCGGGTCAGCCTGCAGATGATGGTGAAGACGGGCGGGATCTACGAATCGAAAGACCGCGCGGGTCTCAGCGCTTTGACCTTCGGCGTGCTCGATCAAGGAACCAAGAAGAAGAAGGCGCTCCAGATCGCCGATGCGTTCGCGCAAATCGGTTCGGAGTTCGGCGCGCAGTCGGGCGACGATATGAGCTTTATTTCGGCCTCGGGGATTTCCCCGAACCGGTCCGAGCTTTTGAAGCTCTTCTACGAAGTGATCTCGGAACCCGCTTTCGATACGGCCGAAATCGAACGCCGTAAATCGCAGCAAATGGCCGCGATCCAAAAAGCGCTCGATCAGCCCCAAAGCTACACGGATCAGGTTTACGAAGAGGCGCTTTTCGAAAATCATCCCTACGCGAACCCGAAACTCGGCACGCAAGAGAGCGTGAAGGCGATTCGGCGCGCGGATGTGGTGAAGTGGTATCAAGAGTGGGTTCAGCCCGCGAATGCCGTCGTGGCGCTCGTCGGTCAGGTCGACGATGCCTACGTGAGCGAAGTCAAAAGCACGCTGGGCCAATGGCGCGCCCAAGGGGCCGCGGGCAAAGAGCCCACGCGTCCGACGGTGGGCACGACGCCGCTGAAACGTTTAGTGACCAAGAAGGATCTGAAGCAGACGCAGGTGCGCATCGGTCAGCTGGGGCTGCAACGCACGGACGAGGACTTCCTGAAGATCCGGATGGGCGCTTTGATTCTGGGCGGCGCTTTCGCCAGCCGTTTGAATCAGCACATCCGCGACGATCTGGGGCTGACGTACTCGATCTACTCGGCGTCGGATGCGCGTTTGGACCGCGGGGCGTTCGAGATCACGACCTTCACCCGCAACGAAAAGGCCGCCGACACCATCCGCGAGACCTTGAAGATGGTGAAGGACTTCGCCGAAAAGGGCGTGAACCAACGCGAGCTCGACGCCGCGAAGGCGCTCATGATCGGGCAGTTCCCCTCGGCGCTCGAGACTCCGGACCGTTTGGCGTACAACCTGCTGGTGCTGCGTCGCTACGGCATCGGCGACGACTACCTGCGGAATTTCCACCAGAACGTGAACGCGATCACGCTGGGGGATTTGAACTCGGCGATTCGTAAGCACGTGAAGCCCGACCAAATGCGCATCGTGGTTTACGGCGACCAAGCCGTGATCGGCGAGTCGCTGAAATCCGTCGGGGAGTTTCAAATCCAGCAAGCCAAGTAAGACCGAGTGAAAGCGATTCGTCGACCGCGAAGCGGAGACGGACAACGAAAAAAAACCGCGGGAGACCGCGGTTTTTTTTCGTTTCTGGGGGTATGGAAGCGGAATGATTATTTCTTCCGCGACTTCATGAAGATGTACCCGCCGCCCGCCGCCAGGATCAGCGCGATGGCGAGAAGGATGTTTTTCATCTTCCCGCCGCCCCCGCCGAGGGCGTCACCGAAGCCGGCTTCGCCGCCTTCGAGGTCGCCCGGCATCGCGCCGCCCGCATTCGAGAACGATGAACCGTCCGAAGGACGAAGCGGACCCGCGCTGGGATCGGCTAAAAGGTTTTTGGTCGCGATCACGCGCAGGGAGTTCACCGCGCGGAAGAACGCGGTACTGTATTTCGCGTAGTGGTCGCGGTGGGCCGAGAAGGTAACCAGGACCGCGATACGGTCTTTGATGGTCGCGAGGTAACGGGTGAAATAGCTGGGAACTTCCGAACCCAGGTGCAGACCGTCGACCCAGGGGTGCTCGTTGATCGAGACCCGCTTGGGGGGATAGATCACGCGCGAGGTGGTCGTGCCCATGGAGCGGTAGGTGACTTGCTGGGCCGTGTTGAGATGGGCGATGTAGGCCTCGAAGGTGTCCATCGGTCCGACCTCTTTCGCGGTCAGGATGATGATCGCCTCGCGGGACTCTTTTTGATCACCGCTGCGGCAAACCCACTCGGTTTGTTCCAGAGCGCAGTTCCAAGTGTCGGGCATTTCAAAAGAAACGTAAGCGTTGCGCCACAATTTGGCTTGGGCCGGCAGGGCCAGCGCACAGCCGAGCCCCAAAAGCACCGCGAGTGAGGTCATCCGTTTCGACATTCGGCCGCTCCTTTGCGAGTTGAACATCCCATGTTTGTCAGTGACTGAGAGAGTCGAACGCCTTCATTATAGGCCCCAACCCCTGAATTTCACAAGCATCTTGCATCAAGGGCGAGATGCGGTTTACAAATTCTAGGCTGAAGCGAGGAGAAACGATGCTCAACCTTTACCAACTTCAATCTTTCGTGACCGTGATCTCGGAAGGAAGCATGACCGGCGCCGCGGATAAGCTTTATCTGACCCAGCCGGCCATCAGTCAGCAAATTCGAAATTTGGAAGAAGAGTTGGGTGTCGAACTTCTGGTCCGCGGCGTGCGCGTCATTAAGCCCACCCTGCAGGGCGAAATCCTTTTCGATTTCGCGAAACGTATTCTGCAGCAAGCGGCGCAAGCCGAAGTGGCGGTCAAGGCCCTCGGGGCGGAGCTGAAAGGTCAGCTCAAGGTCGGCACGTTGAACTCCATGGGCGTTCAGCTGATGAGCCCTATCGTCAGTCGCCTCTTGAAGTACAACTCGAAACTTTCCATCGTCATCGACTACGGCGAAGGTCCCGACCTGATCCAAGCGTTCAACCGCAAAGATCTGGATCTGCTGATTCTGCCCGAAGTCGAAAAACAATTCGGTCTGACCTTGCCCGACGCCGAGAAGCGCTTCTTGTTCAAAGAAGAGATGTGGCTCGTCGGTTCGGGGAAAGACATGGACATGCCGAAGCAGATCCAGGTCGCCGAGATGAGCAAATACCCGCTGATTTTTTTCAGCCGTGAGTATCCCGACTTCAATCGTCGTTTGCTGGAAGTCTTGAAAGCGAACAACGTCGAGGTCGAGCCCACCTTCATCTCGCCGAACGTCGGCACGCTGAAGCGCGTGATCGAGTCGGCGTTGGGCTGGGGCTTTCTGCCGTCGAGCTCGATCAAAAAGCAAGTGCGTTCGGGCCGCATGAACCGCGTGGACGTGAAGGATTTCAGCTACGAGCTGGAATTCCAGTTCTACACCCACCAGGGCATGACCCAAACCTCGCTGTCGGACGTCTTCTACCAAGCGCTCTTGCAACAAGAGCGCGCGTAATGAAACGTGGGATCCTTGCGGGACTGCTCGCGCTCTCGGTGTTGACCGGTTGCGCTTCGACGGTCGCGAAGATCCTGCCGTTCGGCGAACCCGTCACCAAAGAGCGTTGCGAAGCTTTCTCGGTCCACGACTTCGGAGTGAAGGACGGGGCCGAGGCGCGTAAACGCGGCGAACGTTTCGAGTCGTGGCAGGGCGACTGCCGCGCGTTCGGCGTGAAGTTCGACCGTGCCGAGTACGAGCGAGGTTACGATGAAGGCCTCGCGAATTATTGCAGCTGCGAAAAAGGTTTCACCGTCGGCGTGAAGGGCGGCTTCGCGGAGCTGCGCGGGCAGTACTTCATGTGCGAGTCCAAACAGTACGCGCACTTCCACCGCGGCTTCGCCGAAGGTAAAAAACTCGATAAGGACGAAACGCTCGTCCGTAAAGTGAACGAGATCAAAACGGAATACGACGAAAAGTTGATCTTAGAGCGCGCGACCTTCGTTTGCGCGAATTTGCCCCAGACCCAAGCGCGGCAGAAGGCGGACCGTTTGCACATCGGACTCACGATCGAGGCGCGCAAAAAAATCTCGGGTCCGTCGGTCATCGCGCACCTGGAGTACACGAACGGCACGAAAGAGCCCGTACGCTTCGTGAATTGGGTTTTGGGCCGCGGCCAAGCGCCCACGAACAAAATCTTCGAGGTCACCCAGAACGGCAAAGAGGTCGCCTACACCGGGATCATGGCGAAACGGATGCCGCCCGGCGAGGCGGACTTCATCGTGCTGAAGCCGGGGGAGTCTTTGCGGGATTCGATCGACCTGTCGCAGGCCTATGCGTGGTCGCTGTCGCCGGGACGTTACGATCTGTATCTGGAGACCTCGGCGCAGGAGCCGGGCGTGGAACGTCGACTCCGTTCGGAAGACGCGAGCTTCTCGTTCTAAGCGCGCTTCCGATTCGGAAGTGGAATCTTTTAATAGAACTGTAAAGGACGCGGCTGACCGGGGAGGAGTTCCTCGATCGTGCTTTCGATCCAACCGATCTCGCTGCCGACGAGGGTAAAGCCCACGCGCGCGCCACAGCCGGGAACGCGATTCAGATCGCCCCACACCTTTTTCAGGTCCGCGGGATCGCCGTTACGGAAACCGTCGAAGAACGCGAAGCCGACACCCAATAGATAGTGCTGCTGGCCCCCTTGCGCGGACTCGGCCGCGATGGTGACGGGGCCGCCCGAGTCGCGCACGCACCAACCTTGGCCGCTTTTTACGGGTGCAACATAAAGTTTGGACGAGCCGATCACGCGGGGACGTTGCACGTCCGCGAACGAAAGACCGCCGGTGATGCGGTACTGGGAATCGCGGGTGGGACCGAAGACGAACAGCCAAGCCTCTTGGGTGGCCGGATCGAAGTCACGGGGCGCGAGCGCGGCGGGTTCGACGTGGCTGGACGGGGACGACATCACGATCAAACCCAGGTCTTTGTATTCGTGGGCGTTCTGCTCGTTGAATTCACCGAGCATGCGTCCCTCGCGTCCGCCGTTGTACTGGGGGTGGTGTTTCCAGGCCCGCGCGGGGATCGTTTGAAATTCGAGGGGATCGTTGTTCGTGATGACTTTGACGTTCAGCGACTCCATGCCGACGACGCAGTGGCCGGCGGTCAGGACGACGTCGGGCGCGATCGCGGTGCCCGTGCAGTACGAGGTTTGCCCCGCGGCCGTGACGGATTCGATCAGAACCAGGAAGCGCGGGAAGTGACCCAGGGGTTCTTGCGCGAGGTCGTTGCCGTTGTAGATCGCTTGGTGAAGGTTTGGATTTTTCGGAGCGGGAAGGTCCATGCGCAAAAGACTCGCGATATGGCGCGAAGTCTCTGGCCGCGGTCCCGAAAGCAGGGCCGCGAAACCGATCACCACGAGTGAGAGGCTGAGCCACTTATTTCGGGCGGACATTTTTTACCTTGCGCGGTGATTTGACGGCTTCGCTCGGCAGACGGGGTTCGGGCTGGCCGAAGCGGTATTTCGGATTCAGGCCGCAGTTCTTTTCGGTTTTCGAATACTCGTGCAGCCACAGGTCTTCTTCTTCGGTGAAGACGTGATCGTCGTCGAAGAGATCGCGGACGTAGCGGCTCAGAAAATCCATTTCGGTCGCGTCGTCGCGGCGTTTGACGTCTTTGGCGATGCAGAAGCAGACGTCTTTCGCGCGGGCCGCGACCTTCGCTTTGGCGATGCCTTGACCGGTCAGTTCGCGCTCTTTCGCGACACGGCAGGATTGCATCAACGCTTCCGCCGATTTCTGCACGAGTCCCGGATCGACGTTTTCCTCCGGCGGTCCCGGGGGCAGCGGTTTCGGGTTGTACGCCAGCGCACTCGCGCCGGCGAGCAGATGGATGGCGAGGACGAGAAAAAGTAGGTTCCAGTTCTTTTTCATTTTTAGTTCCGTCCTTCGGTTTCGCGAACGTTGGCGATCGGTACGATACGTCCGCTGTTCAAGCGACCCACGTCGGCGGCGTCGAGGGCATTGGAGCCTTTGCACGAAGCCGAACCGGCCGACATGAAGGCGGGACTGCGGCGCAGGCCGGCGATGAGCGTATTCGGATTGTAAGCGACCGACGTCGAGTCATCGCGCAGCTCGAAGTGAAGGTGCGAAGCGTAGTCGTTCGCGCGACCGCGTTTGCCGGTGCCCGACATCTTGCCGATGCGGGTGCAAGGAGTGACCTTGGTACCGTCGGCGATCACGTCGCAGACGCGGACGCTTTTACCTTTGCGGGTCTTCACGGTCTTCATCGCCATGTGGGCGTAGCGCGTGATGCAGCCGCTTTGACGGCGCCATTTCACGATCGAGTCGGGGCAAGTGTCGTGCTTGATTTCGACGAAGCAGCCGTAACCGCCGTTGTGTCCCGAACGGATCACGCGACCCGAAGCGGTCGGGAAGATCGGGATGCCTTGCATACCGGGCTTCTCGCCGGCGATGTCGATTCCGGCGTGGCGACGTCCACCACCGTCACGGGCCGAGCCCAAACAATCGGTGATGCGGAATTTCTGATGAACCGGCGATTGCCACTGTTTGTTGGGATCGCAGGTGCCGCTCGCTTGAGCCGCGTCTTGGGGCGTTTCTTGAGCGGCGATGTCGGTCGGACGGGGAGTGGGGATCGGCACGTTCGCGGGAGTTCCGTCGGCAACGGGCGGGACGACCGCGCCCGAGGGCGCCACGACGACCGCGTCGTCTTTGGTGCGGTCGGGGTTGGGAAGCGGAATGGCTCCGGTGTCGGTCGCCACGGAGCCCGAGGGCAGAGCGACGCCGCGGGTGGGCAGTTCGACGCTGGGTTTTTCGGCTTCTTTTTCGGGTTGTTTGTCCGCGATCACGGGACGGGCGTCGGGGACGGCGACGACTTCAGGAGTCGCGTAGTCGGTGATCTGGGGACGTGCGTGCGGGTTTCCACCGTGAAGCTTTTCGCGACCGATGGCGGCGGTCTTCGCGGCCTGGCTGCGTTTTTCGACGGCGTCGGGGGCGGTGGTCGATTGCAGCAGACGGTTACGGACGAACACGACGCGGCCGTCGGGCAGACGAACGCGGGCCATTTGTTTATTCATTTTCAGAACTTCGACTTTGGTGCCCGCCGCGATGGCGCCCAGGTTGTACTGAGCCGAAGCTTCACCTTCAAAGAAGATCCAATCGGACGTCGAGAGCGAATACCACTGTCCGGACATGCCGGTGTTCTTCTGCGTGCGCGCGCTGATTTGATCGGCGTAACCGGCCTCGGCATGGGCCGCCAGGCTTCCCAGGGTCAGTCCGGTCACGATCAGCAGATTCATTCCAGTCCATGTGCGCTTCATCAAACACCTACCTGGAACGCTAACTGTGCACCGGCAGTGCCAATTTTGCGTCTCAGCGTGAGATGTCAGGACGAAGAGGGCGCTCTTCGATTCACTTGTGAAAACGGCGTGAAAGGAGCATGGAGTCGGTGCCGGAAGTGGGCTACGCCTGTCTAAGGGCGAGACGGGGTCGCCGAGACGGGGGAGGGCTCACTTCCGAATCGGAAGTCGCGCTCCGCGCCCCTAGAAGAGCGCGCTGTCCGGCCAGCCCATGCGGGCGCCGACGATCTTGGTGATCTCGGTGGCGGTCTCTTCGAGAGCGCGGTCGGTGACGTTGAAGACGGGCCAGCGTTTGTTCTTCTGGAAAAGCTGCTCGGCGTATTCGATCTCTTTGATGATGTGCTGCAGGCTCGCGTACTCGCCGCCGGGATCTTGGCCGAATTTCTCGAGACGATTTTTACGGATACGCTGGAGCGATTCGATGTCGATGATGAGGCCCACGATCTTGCGCTGATCGACGGTGAAAAGTTCGGGTGGCAGCGGCGCGCCCAGGACGAGGGGGATGTTCGCGACCTTCCAGCCCTTGTGACTCAAAAAAATCGAGAGCGGTGTTTTCGAGGTGCGCGAGATGCCGACGAGGATGATGTCCGCCTTCGTCAGATCCTGCAGCGCTTTGCCGTCGTCGTTTTTGACCGTGTATTCGATCGCCTCGATCCGGCGGAAGTACTGCTCGTCGACGACCCGTAAAAGTCCCGCCTGCGTATTCGCCGCGCTGCTGACGCCGAAGTACTGATCGAGGGTACCGAGGATGGGGCCGAGTAGATCGATGGTTGGGATGCCTTTGGTGGCGGCGGTCTCGCGGATCTTGGCGCGCAGCGATTGCGCGACGACCGTGTAGACCACGAGGGCTTTTCTTTCGAAGGCCTCTTGCAAGATGGGTTCGATCTGCTGATCGGTGCGGATGTTTTTGTAGCGCACCATCTGCACGTCTTGGTCGGAGTACTGCACGAGCGCCGCGCGAATCATCATCGCCGCGGTTTCGCCGGTGCCGTCGGAAATGATCGCGATTGTTCCCGTACCAGCGCCCGTGCCGCTCATGTTTCCGCCAGGACTTCGATTTCGAATTTACGCGACATCTGTTGCAGGAAAGGGCTCGCGACACTTGCACGGAAAATATCGGGCGAAACGTTCGCGGGCAGGAACAGCCGCACTTTGGCGGGGCCGAGGTCGGCGGCGGGTTGCAAGAACTGAAGGTCGGCGTCCCAGCGCTCGGGCAAAAGCACCCAACGCGTCGGCAGGCGTCCCGCCGCGCCGATCAGCAGCGGGCTTCCCGCTTTGTCGTGCGCGGGGGGCAGGGACCATTTCACTTTTTTGAGAAGTCCTTCCAGCTGTTCACCACGGCGGCGCGGTTCGTTCGCGAGACCGCGGGTGATCTGGAAGTTGAGCAGCCAATCGACGTTGCGTGCGAGCGCCGAGGCTTCGGGGAACGGCAGAATCCAAACGTCGGCGCCCGGTTGATAAGCCTGGGTTGCGCTGAGCAGTTGGACTCCTTGAATCATGTCGTCGATCCCTTTTCGCGAGCCATCTGATCCAGGATTCCGTTGATGAAGGCGCTGGATTCGGCGGTGCCGTAGACTTTCGAAATCTCGACCGCTTCGTTGATGGCGATGTTCGGTTTGATCACTTCATCCGAGAAAAACATCTCGTAGGCGGCGACGCGCAGAAGATTGCGATCGACGCTCGCCATGCGCTCGAGTTTCCAGCGGGGGCTTGCGCCCTGAATCGCGCCGTCCAATTGGTCGCGGTTGTCACGCACGCCGGAGACGAGTTTGACCGCGTAAGCGACGGTGGGTTGATCGAAGGATTCGCCCAGCAGGTTCAACAGATCTTGAACGGCCGTATGCGGAGAGAAGTCGAGTTGGAAGAGCGTCTGCAGCGCGAGCTCGCGGGATTTGCGCCTCATGGTTCAAAAGTCCTTGGTCTATAGTTCGGAGTCAGCGTCGAAATGTAGCGCTTTCGGCGGCGGCGGGGAAGGGTTCGCGGGCGCCTCCGAAGAATCTTCCAAAGTCTCGACGAACTCTTGGATGTCGCGGAAGGTGCGGTAGACGCTCGCGAAACGTACGTAAGCGACGTCATCGAGCACCAGCAGTTCGCGCATCACGCGTTCACCGATCATACGGGTCATGACCTCGCGCTCACCGAGCGCCGAGACCCACAGCGAAATGCGGTCCACCATGGACTCGACCTGGGCCAAACCGATGGGGCGTTTTTGGCAGGCCGCCTGGATTCCCACAAGGAGCTTATCGCGGTTAAACGGCTCCCGACGGCCATCTTTTTTGATGACGTAGGGGAGGCTCAGGCTCAGGGTTTCCACGGTCGTAAAGCGGGTTTTGCAGTGCAGACACTCGCGACGCCGACGGATCGACTGCCCGTCTTTTTGTTCGCGGGTATCGAGGACGCGGTCATCGCTTTGGCCACAGCTCGGGCATTTCATGGCCACAGCCTAGCGAGGGGAAGTCCAAGTTTCCACTGATAAAATTGACCCTTCCAGCATTTCGCGATAGGTCATAGATATGAAAAATTGGAAAGCCATGATGGCCGTCGCGCTGGTGGGTTTGAGCCTGTCGCTGAGCGCCCAAGCCCAGAAATCTCAACCCGTCGTGGGCAAAAAAGCGGCGGACAAATACTTCGGCCGGGGTCCCGCGGCGGCGGTCGATGTGACCGATTCGGACCGGGAAGACTCCTCCGACCGGCGTTTCACGGGCGTCGGTGGCGACGAGATGATGATGCTCTCGCTGGGCACCTTCTTGAACTCTTCGTCCTACAACTGGAAAGGCAGCGACAAACGCGAGGACATCGGCCGCCTGTCCTATGGCGTGACCTATCTGTTCGATCGTTGGTCGAAGCTCGACACGAATCTGCGCATGGACTTCAACGATTATAAAGTGGGCGATGACCGCGCGCTGAAACTGAGCATCATGCCGCTGTGGACCTTCCCGGCGATGGACACGCGCTTCCCGATCTACTTCGGTTTCGGCATGGGCTTGGGTGTGTTCTTCCAGCAGGTGCCCGAGGAATCCAATTTGTCTTTCGATTATCAACTCGTGGCGGGCGTGCGTTTCATGGACTTGTTCCAGAACTTCGGATTCTTTTCCGAGATCGCGCTGAAAAACCACCTTCACCTGCTCTCGGACGGGCAGTTCAACGGAACGGCTTTGACCGCGGGCGCGGTCTTCACTTTCTAATGCGTATTTTTCCTCCGCTGGTGCAGGCGGCTCAACTCGCGCTGAACAAAATCTTTATCGAAGGACGCCCCGCCGACCGCGCGGTCGAGGGGATCCTGAAAAACAACCGCAAGCTCGGCAGCCGCGATCGCCGCTTCGTCGCCGAAACGGTGTACGAGTGCGTGCGCTGGTCGCGCCGTCTGCAGGCCATCGCCATGGACGCCGATGTGCACCGCGAGGGCTGGTCGGACGAGCTCCTCATCTACGGCATTTTGGAAGAGTGGGAAGACTTCGCCGATCTGGATGAAGAGGACTACGAGCGCGTCGCGGAAGCGGCCCAAGAGGTCGTGAACGCCCCGCGCGCCGTGCGCGAATCCATTCCCGACGACATCGACGAAATCGGCGCGATCGAGCTGGGCGACGCCTGGGACAAAGAGCTCGAAGCCTTGAACGAGACGGCTCCGGTCGATCTGCGTTTGAACCGCAACCGCGCGACCCTGAAAGAGCTGCGTTCGCGTCTGAACGACGAGGGCATCGAGACCGATCCCGTCGACGGCTATCCCGACGCGCTGACCCTGCGTGAGCGCAAGAACGTCTTCATCACGAACGCCTACAAAGAGGGGCTGTTCGAGGTGCAGGACCGCTCGTCGCAAATGGTCGCGCCGTTCATGAAACTCGAGGGCGCTTCGCGCGTGATCGACGCCTGCGCGGGCGCGGGGGGAAAGACCCTGCACATCGCGTCCCTGATGGAAAATCGCGGACGCATCATCTCCATGGACATCACCGACTGGAAACTCAAAGAGCTCGATCTGCGCGCGCGCCGCGGGAAGTTTTCGACCATCGAAACGCGCCTCATCGACACGACGAAGGTGATCAAACGCCAGGAGGCTTCGGCGGACCGGGTGTTGCTCGACGTGCCGTGCACGGGGCTGGGGGTTTTGCGCCGCAATCCGGGCTCGAAGCTGCGCCTGAATCGCGCCGAGGTCGAACGCCTGTGGGGACTGCAAGCTGAGATTTTGGGCAGTTATTCGCGGATGGTGAAGCCGGGCGGCTACCTGATCTACGCGACCTGCTCGATTCTGCCGTCGGAAAACCGGGGCCAAGTTGATAAATTCTTAGCGTCACCGGCCGGAGCCTCCTTCGAATTCGAAGAGGACTGGTCGCAGCTGCCGAGCCGGGGCAACGGAGACGGTTTTTACGTCTCACGGATGAAACGCAAGGCGTAGGCGTGTCACCGCAATTGCTTTGACGTGGTGGGGGGAGTTTTCTAACTCTAGCCCCACATATGGAATCCACATACGCCAAGAATTTCTATAACGATATCGGTCTGCGTTTTGCCAACAAGGTCTTCGGTCTGAAGTACCTGCATTACGGTTACTTCGACGGACTGCCGACGACCCTGGATGCCTTGCCCGAGGCGCAGGAAGTCTACGTGCAACAGGTGCTGTCGCACATTCCCTCGGACGTGAAGAAGGTCTTGGACGTCGGCTGCGGCGCGGGCGGCGTGGCGCTGAATCTGGTGAATCGCGGTCTGGACGTGACCTGCTGCGATCCCGATCCCTACATGCTTCAGAAAACGTCGGAACTCACCGGCAACCGCATCAAAACGAAGAACGACTTCTACGAAAAAGCCCAAGGTCTGCCCGAGGGCGGCTTCGACATGGTGCTGATGTCCGAGTCCTGCCAGTACGTTCCCTACGGCGAAGGTTTCGCGCAACATCGCAAACACCTGCGTCCCGGCGGCTACGTTCTGATTTCGGATTTCTTCAAAGTGCGTGAGCTGGACAAACCCTATCTGTCGAAGTCGGGCCACAAATTCGACGAATTCGTCGCCGAGGCGAAACGCCAGGGCTTCGAGCTGCAAGTCGATCGCGACATCACGAAGCAGTGCGCGCCCACTCACGACATCTACCAGAAGATCCTGCTCGAAAAAGCCTTCCCCGTGGCGGAGGCTCTGTTCGAATACGTCTCGCGCCGCTATCCGAAGTTCTACAAGATGATGAAGTACTTCGTCGGCGAGAAGGTCCTTTTCCTGAAGCAGAAGTACTCCAGTCAGGGTGCGGACATCTTCACCCAGTACAAGAGCTACCGGATCCTGCTCTTCAAAAAAGTCTAAGTTTAATTTCCCCGGGCGGGTGAGGGCACGCGGAAGATCTCGATGGCGTCGAGGTCGCGCAAGGTCACGTACATCGTGCGGCCGTCGGGGCCGCCGAAGTTCAGATTCGTGGGCTCTTTGCCTTGAAGTCGGATGCTTTGCACGAGTTCACCCTGCGCCGAGATCACGTCGATGGCGCCCTGCTGAATGCGGGCGACGTAGATGTTTCCTTGGTTATCGACGCGCAGGCCGTCGACGGTGTCGGGTTTGAATTTGTAGAGCGTTTCGGGCGTGCCATCGGGCAGTTCGATCTTCATCAGGCGCCCCGAGATCGACTCGCTGTAGACGAGGGTCTTCTCGCCGGGGAGCAGATCGATGCCGTTCACCGCTTTCAGATCTTCGGCCACGAGCTGAAGTCCCTTCGTGCGATCCCATTTGTAGATGCGGCCCTTCTTCTTCGAGCTCCACGAGGGATCACTCAGATAGATCGTGCCGTCCTCGGCGAACGTGAAGTCGTTCGGTTGATTGAGTTCGTTTGCTTCGAACTCCAAGCGCAGCTCGTTGCCGCCGGGAGCGACCGAGTACATGCGGTGTTTGCGGTAGTCCGCGATCCACAGTCGACCGTCGGGCCCCATGCGGGTCGAGGCGGACGCGCCCCCGTCGGGAAGCGTGAGCCAGACGCGGGGGGCGAGGTCGCCGGCCTGGAAGTGACCGATGGTCCCGCGTTTTCCCACATTGGCGACGAAGACGCGGCCGTCGCGGTCGGCCGAGGGGCCTTCGAGCATTTTGCCTTGGGCGACGGGCAGGAACAGATGTTCGGTTTGGTAGAAGGTCTCAAGCGTCGATTGCGGAGCGCGCGTGGAGTTCGGCGTGGGCGGCGCGTGTGTGCAGGCGGTGAGGGCGAGGGGGGCGAAGAGGCCCAGGAGTCTGAGTTTCATGGCGTCCCTTGGCGGCGGGTTTTCGGTCGGCTTCTGAGTCTTAGTCCCGAGCGTCGGTCTCGGGAGCCTCATTGGACGCGGGAGCGAAGGAATTGTCACGCGGCTTCGAAAGGGAAACGACGGAATACAGGCTCGGCAGCTCGGATTTCTTCAGCCAGACGCCGCCCGCGTTCTTGTCGCAGCGGCTCTTGAACTTCGCCGTATAGATCGAGCAGTCCTTCCCCCACGAGTTGCGCAGGAAGTAGTGGCACTGACCGTTCATCATCTTGCGTCCCGCGATGACCGACGAGTGGTCGCCGTGCTGGGCGCCGGCGTCGGGGGGCGAGATGTCGTAGGCGTCGTAACCGATGGTGGTGGCCTCGCCCTGCTCGAGCAGTTTGTCGATGTCACCCCAGACGTTCTTTTGCGCCTGGGTCTTGTCGATGGTGCCGGCCTTCACCTGTTTGCGGAAGTCCTGGACGCCTTTCCCGTACATGCGGATGTAGGGAACGATGGGCTCGCGGGGCCGGATGCGCGGCTGGCAGCGCAGATCGGCGTACTTGATCACGGATTCGGCCATCCGCTGGGCCTCGGGCTCCGAGGCGATGCCGTAGTCATGGAAGCCGCGTCCCAGGGGCTCGCGACCGCGCGATTGGTGATAGCCCTTGATGCGACGAAGGAAGTCGGCGTCGCTGCGTTGACCTTCGAGCTGGTCGGCCAAGCAGAAGCCGCGCTCTTGCCCCATCAGGATGGCGACGTCTTCACTGCCACCCATGCCGATGAGGCCTTTGTGCGTCGTTTCGCCGTTGGCTTTAGACACGCGGAAGAAGTTCTTCGCCTGCACGTAGGGCGCGCCGGGATCGTCGGATTCACCGATGCGCTCGTCACGGATACGCGGGATCAGATTGTTCTGGCGAAGGTGCTCGCGGACTTCGGCGTGTGGGCTGTTCTCAAGTTTTTTCAGGTCGGCGAGATGATGCGAGATCGCAAGGTCGTAGGCCGAGATGCGTTTTTTGAGTTTCACCGAGAGCAAATCCGCGGCGGTATGCGAGAAGCACCAACCTGTATCACCTTGATCCCGTGGCGCACCGAGGGCGGGTCTCAGATCGATGGACGAGCAGCTGTCTGCCAATGCGTTGACAGTTGTGAACGTGAGCATCAGTAGGATCGCGAGCAGCCGCGCCGTGTACATACG
Organism: Pseudobdellovibrionaceae bacterium; assembly: GCA_019637875.1. NCBI lineage: Bacteria > Pseudomonadati > Bdellovibrionota > Bdellovibrionia > Bdellovibrionales > Pseudobdellovibrionaceae > Pseudobdellovibrionaceae bacterium. The sequence continues at coordinate 151,246 of JAHBUW010000011.1, forward strand.
GGAGTGAGATTGCAAAGGGCTGGCCGAGTGCGGGGCGGGCGGGGGCGCGCGGGTCTCAGGCTGAGTCGTGCGCCAGATTGGGACGGGGTGGGGGGCGCGGTGGTGTGCGGGGGCTTCGGGATGGATGGGCGTGGGGTGGTTTTGGGGTCGAGATTTTGGTGGAAGGTTTCAATCGAAGTTTCTAATCGGAAGCTCCAATCGGAAGCTCCAATCGGAAGCTCCAATCGAAGGTTTCAATCGGAAGCTCCAATCGAAGGTTTCAATCGGAAGCTCCAATCGAAGGTTTCAATCGGAAGCTCCAATCGAAGGTTCAATCGAAAGCTCCAATCGAAAGGTTCAATCGAAAGCTCCAATCGAAAGGTTCAATCGAAGGTTCAATCGAAGGTTCAATCGAAGGTTCAATCGAAGGTTCAATCGAAGGTTCAATCGAAAGCTCCAATCGAAAGGTTCAATCGAAAGGTTCAATCGAAGGTTCAATCGAAGGTTCAATCGAAGGTTCAATCGAAGGTTCAATCGAAGGTTCAATCGAAGGTTCAATCGAAGGTTCAATCGAAGGTTCAATCGAAGGTTCAATCGAAGGTTTCAATCGAAGGTTCAATCGAAGGTTCAATCGAAAGCTCCAATCGAAAGCTCCAATCGAAAGGTTCAATCGAAAGGTTCAATCGAAAGGTTCAATCGGAAGTTTCAATCGGAAGTTTCAATCGGAAGTTTCAATCGGAAGTTTCAATCGGAGCCTTTAATCGGAAGCTTCAACTGGTTCAACGCGGAAGTTTCAATCGGAAGCTCCAATCGGAAGGTTCAATCGGAAGGTTCAATCGAAAGGTTCAATCGAAAGGTTCAATCGAAAGGTTCAATCGAAAGGTTCAATCGAAAGGTTCAATCGAAAGGTTCAATCGAAAGGTTCAATCGGAAGTTCCCAATCGGAAGTTCCCAATCGGAAGTTTCCAATCGGAAGTTTCCAATCGGAAGTTCCCAATCGGAAGTTCCCAATCGGAAGTTCCCAATCGGAAGTTCCCAATCGGAAGTTCCCAATCGGAAGTTCCCAATCGGAAGTTCCCAATCGGAAGTTCCCAATCGGAAGTTTCGAAATGCGGTGTGGCGGAATCAGTTTCTGTTGACGGGATTTTCGGCCTCGCAGGACGGCCAAGGCGTGGCGCAAACTCAAAATTCGAGGCCGGTCCTGAACGAGAGGAACGAAACTCACCTCGAGGCTATCCGCGATTTTTACGGGGGACTTTCGCGCTTCCCCAAACTCATTCTGCGATTCGAAAGCTCCTCGAAAAGCCGTTCTCAAAACCCATGATACACCGATCTTGTGTTCTCAACACAGAAAGGGTCGGCCATGACATTGATAAATCTGACGGACGCGAGCCTTGTTGATCGCTTCCAAAAACTCGTCCGCACCGAGCGGAAGATCACGCACCTCATCCTGGAATGCATCGCCGAGATCGACCGCCGCCAGCTCTATCTCGATAAAGCCTTTCCCAGCCTTTTTGAGTATCTGACTCAGGCTCACGGCTATTCGGCAGGCGCGGCTCAACGCCGGATCTCGGCGGCGCGACTTCTGAAAGAAGTGCCTCAGGTCGCGGCGAAGATCGAGGCCGGTCAGATCAATTTGTCGCAGATCGCCCTCACCGTGCAGACGATCAAGCAGGCCGAGAAGCAGTTCTCGGAAAAGATGGACTCCGAAGCGAAGCTCGAACTTCTCGAGAAACTGGAAGCGAAGAGCTTCGTCGAGACTCAGCAGATCCTCCGGCAAGAGCTCAAAGTCGACTTCAACGTTCCCGACCGCGCCCAGCATCACGCCGATGGTTCGGTGACGCTGACGATCACGTTCTCGCGGGAGCAATATGCCGACTGGGTGAAGGCTGGTGAACTCGCGTCGCACGCGGCCCCGACCGAAAAAGCAGCGGAACTCGCCCACTATCTGGCGAAGAAGGAAATCGCGCGACGTACGGATATTTCTCGGCGAGGATTGAGGTCCGCTCGCCGATCGAAACTCTGCAAGACCGAGGGCTTGGAGGGTGCCGCCGTAAAGTCTCCGCGTGCCATCGCTCAACTGAAATCTGCTTCCGAATCGGAAGCCCATCTTTGTGATTTTGCGAACCACGACTCAGACGTTGCTCGCGTTTCCGAGTCGGAAGTGCCTCCGACCCACTCGTCCTCGGGGGCTCCTTCGGTGGACGTCCCGTCAGGGCGAAGGCCACCGCTCCCGCGTCCAAACCCATCACGCCATCCGCGGCAGATCCCGCCGAGTCTGCGGAAGTCCCTTCTGCGACACGCGGCCTGCCGCTATCGCGACCCGCGTTCGGGAAAAATTTGTGGGTCACGTCGCTATTTGCAGATCGATCACATCCATCCCATCAGTGATGGGGGAACGAGCGCGCCCGCAAACCTTCAGCCCCTCTGCGGTGCGCACAACCGGTGGCGGTCGGCGCCGCCTCCTCGTTGACGACTCTTGAAATGCAATTTCGTGAGGACTTCGTCTGCGGTATCGAATGCGCAGAGCCTGAACTTCCATGCTGGCCGTTTCGGATTCGCGAAGTTCAGAACTCCCGGAAAACCGTGGCTGCCGCGTCTTTGCTCAGGGTGAATTTACGGGCAGCTCATCTTGCTTGTGTAGAAACGACAGGCGGTCGCCCGCAAACGCAGAGCCCTGGCGGATTTGCGGACGCTGAATGATTTTGAGCATTTAGGCCGATGTTCAACAACCCCTCATGGCTTCCATCAAAATTCTCTTCCTTTCAAAAATTGTCGGGCGTTTACGCATCGCAAAAGCCTGCTTAAGCTTGCCAAGGGCCGCGAGCGCACCTATTCCGAGGTCGAAACATCGGTCGCCACTCGGCAAGGTCGCTAGAGTGAAACGCGAGGGACTCGTGCTCAACCCGCGCCGAATTTTTAAAACCTAATGAGGGGGATACGATGAAGTTCTTGGCTTTGTCTGCTGCAGTATTGATGTCTGTGACCGCTTTCGCTGATACCAACAGCGACCGTTATTTCGAAATCTCGGAAGTCGTAACTAAAGAAGTGCCGAAGAATCTGCTGAAAGATGCGGGCAGCCTGACCGTCGTTCCCGATGGCGTCGCTCTCGGTTCGTGCCAACAGAACGGCTACCCCCTCGAGGCGGGCATGGACTTCAATCCGATCGCCGCTTTGGATGCCACTGACGTCATCGTCGACAAAGTCATCAACATCGGTAAAAAAATCTGGGAAATCGTCCAAGCCGGTAAACCCGTCTTGAACATCAAGACGGACGTTGCAACCGCTCTGCCCCAAGGCGCGCGTTGCTGGTTGGATCTGCAAACTTGGCAGATGCCCGAGTCGAAAATCTACTCGGTCGCCTTCAAAAACGGTTTCGGTATGGAAGTCGTGAAGTTCAACTACCGCGTCCTCTGGTTGCCCGGTGGTTCGGTTGACGGCGTCGGCAAGTTCATCGGTTACGCGGCGATGATCCCGAACGACGTCAGCGTCTCTTGGGGTTTCGGACTGAACGCACAAGCTTCGGTTCCCACCGTCTTCAACATGGGAACTCGCGCAGAGCCCATCGGCGGCATGCAACTCTCGATGATCTACCGTATCGAAACGCCCATCCAAACGACCGAGCAAAGCCAAGCTTACTTCGTGTCGGGTAACGGCGAATACAAGCAACTGGATTAGTCACCGCTCTGCGGTCGACGCGATCCACGCCGCGGCCCCTCGAAACGAGGGATCGCGGAAACGAAAAGGCGCCCCGCAAGGGACGCCTTTTTTTATTTGGGGATCTCGAACTCGGAGTGCCGGTGGATCAAACCTAGAAGCCCACTTCCGATTCGGAAGTGAAAGTCGAAGGGGCCCCGGCTCGGGAGCGACTCACCATACGCAAAGGGATCGCTTCTTAGAAGTAAATCTTCAGTCCGTACTGAAAGCCGCTGCGGTCGCGGCGCGACTCGATCGTGTTCAACGTCGACGTCTGATTCTCGACGAACCAGTTTCCGAACAAACGAAAGAACGAATAGTCGATGAACGCACCGACCTCGGACTTCGAGCCCTTCGTGGTGCCGAGGTTCGCGTCCTCGACGGGGAAGTAGACGCGATACAGACCGTGCACGCCCAAGTGCTGCGCCAAAAACAAATCCAGCTCGGCGCCGGCGAGCTGTTGGTTCAGCTCCATGCCGCCGAAAGATTTCCGGCGCGCGCCGTAGCTCAAGTTCAAGTGCGTGCTTTGGTTCGAGTTCCCGAGCACGCGCAAATTCACCAGGCCTTCGACATTTGTGTAGCCCTCTTGCACGTTGTTCTCGTAGCCCGCCTCGACCCCCAGGATCAGCGCGTAGAACGCGACCGAGCCTGAACCCGAGGTGTGTTTGGTGCGCGTTTCGGTCAAGCCGTTCCAGACGTTCACCTCATAGGGCTCGTACTGACCGCTCAGGATGAACTCGTAGGGCGAGGGCGCGTACATTCCCAGCCACAGATCCATCATGCGGTTACGCTCTTTTTGTTCGAGCCACTCCGCGAGCGTCCACCGCGATTGTTTTTTAGCTTCGGCTTTTTTACGGAAGTCGCCGGCCGCACCCGGGCCGCCGAACGGATTTTTCCATTGGGCCAAGGCCGGAGAGGCGCAGATCAGTGAGAGGAGCAAAACGAAAACGCGCATACCCCATTCTCGCATGGGTCTGCGTCCCTATGGACAAACGTGGCCGGAAGGACACAGATTTCGCATCAGCCTGGGACGGCTCGCGTCCGATCCGCGGATTTCGTCGAAATTTTAGGGCGTCGGCGTTCCCAAGGTGGGCGGGTAGAACGGGATCATCGAGTAGGCGTTCGCGTTGTAGCACAGCCACGAGTAGGGCGTGTTGATGCCCAGATCCCCCGACGTGTACTGATAGACGTTCCCGCGCTCGAAGTAGGCCACGTAGGTGGAGTACGCCATGAAGTTGTTCGGCGTTCCGCAGTTGAAGTATTCGTTCACGCCCGCCCAGCGTTCGGTCACCAAAGCCGCGAGTCGGAAGTTCTTCCCCTGCTTACGCCATTTGAGGTAAGTCGCTGCGGCGTTGGCGCCCGCGGGGCCGGGATCGGTCTTGTAGGCACCCAAGCCGTACGCGAAACCTTCGACGAGCGCGTAGTCTCCGGTACTGAACCAAGGCGACTGCGCGGCGAAATCCAGGTTGTAGGCGTACATCGGCGTGTTCGCCATGATGTATTTGCCCTTGGACTTGATGTATTTGAACGCGAAGTCGCGGTGGGCGGGCGTCATATATTGGCTCGCGACCAGATCCACCAGGAAGCCGTCGATCCAGATGCCTTCGGCGAAGCTCTCGATATCGAGCCAGGCCTGCACCCACCTTTTGAAGTTCGCGCAGTCGCCGTTCGGACAGCTCCAAGAAGCTCCCGACTTCAGCGCGTTTCCGCAATTCGAGGCGTAGGGCGCATCGGCGGTGGGCGCGACGTAACCGAAGATACGGATGTGGGGCTTGATTTGGCGGACGGCCTTCAGCAGCGCCTTCATGTGAGGGTAAGTCGCATCCTGACAGGCCGAGGGATTCACCCAATTGGTCCCGTCCGTACGGCGGTTGGTCTGCTTCGAGAAGGCCTTCACGTGACTGATCGCGATCACATCATGTACGGCAAGTTTCTGCGCCACCGCGAGCGGAGTGGATCCGAGTTTGGCGAGATCCCCTTGATAAACCAAGAGCTGATCGCCTTGCAGTTGTTGGCTGGGATCGTAAGCGAAGGTCCATTGAGAAGCGGCAAGAAAGGCCAGCAGGATGAGTGTACGCATGAAGTCCCCCTCTTCGCGGGTGATCCATTGCAACTTTCAATCCGGCGGGGAGCGCTAAATTTTCACATACGCAGGAAAAATCTGTCGAACTCGCGATTTCGTCTGCGCGCTCGACGCCCCAAAACGAGAGCCCCCGCGCGAAGCGGGGGCCAAGATGCTAAAACGTAGAGAGGCGAATTCGTCGACGGCGAAGCCGTGACGTGCAATCCGTCGACGGCGAAGCCGTGACGTGTATCAAGCGACGTGCATCAGGGGCAGGTGATCCAATCCTTCTGCGAACGCAGCTCTTTCATGTACGCGGTGACGGGCGCGCCGGTGTTGCGGTGCTTGTCGATGTCTTGCACGAGTTTGTCCGAGGCGTAGTTCACGCCGCTGAACCCCCAGTACTCGACATCCGAGATTTTCATGTTCGGCGAAACGAGGGCTTTCGCGTTGTACGACTTGCCTTCCGAGGTCACGCGCACGCTGACCGCGAAGTAGCCATTCCCGCGCGCCGAAGCTTGGGGATCAACCTGCCACGAGCCCGACTTGCCCACGAGCTTTTGGATTTGCGGCATCGCTTTGGTCACCATGATCGAGGGCGAGTTCTTCAAGAAGTCGTTCACGCCGTTTTTGTCGGCCGACGAAGCGTAGCGACCCAGCAGGCGCTGCGCGATCTGGCGGTGCTCGAGGCTCGACTTGATCAGGTTGCAGACTTTCGCGGGACGCGAAGCCGCGGAGCCGTTCTGGATGCGCTCGGCTTCTTCGAACAGGTTCGCGACGGCGTCGGAAGCGGGGTGGCCGGCGAAGGCCGAAAGGCTGATCAGGCTCAAAGCCAGAGTCGTCAGAATACGCATGTGATCCTCCGTGAATCGTTGAGAGCTCAGGGCCTTCGCTGGCCCAAAGTCGTGTTGGTAACAGGAAAGATGCTACCGATTTCACCAAGGAACGCAAGAATCTCTTTAACGCGAGCCGCTCAGACGCTGACCGGAACGGGCGAGCGTAAAACCGCGCGCCACTGCGCCATCGAGTAGCGGAGCTCGATTTTCGCCAGCAAAAGTTCGGTACGAAGTTGATTCACTTTCAACTCCCACTCATGGGACTTCGCCTTTTTATACTCTTTGTATTCGGTCTGGAGCTGACGTAAACGCAGCGCCGACGTCATGATGCGGTCCCGCATTTGATCGAGCTTCTCTTGTTGGTAGCCGCGCGACTTCAAGCGCAAGGACTCGACGTGGAGCCGCGCTTTGAGGATTTCCTCCTTGGGCATGCGGCGCAGACGGCGGGTCAGGCCGACGGTGGATAGCGAGAAGATCATCCACTTCGTCGGATCCCACTGCCACCAGCGAACTCCGTTACGATAATCGGCTTCGAATTTGTGGTGGAAGTTGTGCCAACCTTCACCTTGGGTCAGCACCGCGACCCAGAAGCTGTCCTTCGCCGAAATCTCGACCGAGTAGGGACGTTTGCCGAAACGGTGCGCGGCCGAATTCACGAAGTACGTGAACTGCTGAGTCACCGCGACCCGCAGGGCGCCCAGAATCAAGAGTCCGCCCCAGACATCGCCCATCGCCGCGCCCAGCAAGGTGGGCAGCACGAAGCCGATGAAGACGGCGAGCGCGACATAGTGGCGATCTTGAAAGACGATCCAGCGGTCTTTTTCGAGGTCGGGACAATTGCGCGGTGTTGGCGTCTTGTCTTCGCGAAGCATCCAACCCATGTGCGCGTACCAGAAGCCGTTCGTGATCGCGTAGGGATCGTTTTCCTCGTGATCGATGTGGCGGTGGTGCAAGCGGTGGCCGCGGCACCAGCGTAGCGCCGAGCCCTGCCATGCGGAGGTCGCGAAAAACATCAGGATCCATTTCACGATGGGGTTCGCCTCGTAGCTGCGATGCGCGAGCAGGCGGTGATAACCCGCGGTGATGCCGATCTCGGTCACGACGGCCAGCACCGCCGACAGCACCCAGATCCACGGATTGAACCCGACAAAGTACAAATAAAACGGAACCGTAATCAAACACAGCGCGGGCAAGCCCAACAGAAACAGCGTGGTCGGCCAGTGGATCGGACGCGGCGACATCTTTAACTCCTCGACAGTTGAGGCTTCATTTTGCGCGATTTCGCCCGCCGGGTCGACGGGCATTTTAGGAGGTCGCGCATTTGACTCCCTTTTCGGGGTCCTGCATGATCGCTTCATGGTTCATGATTTACATCCCGTGATCTTCTACATCCATGGTGATTTGGGCGTGCGCTGGTACGGCCTGTCTTACCTTCTCGGTTTTCTTCTCGCCTACGGCGTCGCTTACTGGCTCGTGAAGCGGCAACGATCGCAGGTCACCACCGAAATGCTCGGCGATCTGACGACCTACTGCGCGATCGGCACGCTCGCCGGCGGTCGCTTGGGCTACTGTCTGTTCTACTCCCCCGATCTGTTCTTGAAGTTCAAAGCGGAGTTTCCCTTCTGGGGCGTCCTCGCGGTGAACGAAGGTGGAATGGCGAGCCACGGAGGCATGATCGGGATCGCCGTCGCCTGCGTCCTCTTCGCGCGCAAGTACGGCATCAGCCGTTTGTACCTGTTCGACCTGGTGACGGTCTCGGGTTCGATCGGGGTGATCTTCGGTCGCATCGCGAACTTCATCAACGGTGAGCTCGTCGGTCGCGAGGCGCCGGCGGATTTCCCGCTGGCCGTTCGTTTTCCCACCGACATTTACCTGTGGCCCGCGCAAGAGCCGGGACGTCTGGAAGGCCTGGCCGCGGTCGTCGAGAAAATTCCCGGCCAGTCGCGGGATCACTATCTGGATCTCGTCGCGCAGCAAGCGGCGAATCCGGGTGCGCGCTCGCAGCTCAACCAAGTTCTGATGACGATCGTCGATCAAATTCAACACGGTAACGCCGCCGCGAAAGAGGCGATCGCGCCGCTCCTCACCTACCGTCATCCGTCGCAGCTTTACGCCGCGCTTGGTGAAGGCGTCGTCGTCTTCTTGGTGCTGATGGCCGTCTGGTACAAACCGCGCAAAGCGGGGATCGTGGGCGCCAGTTTCCTGATCATCTACGGCATCGTGCGGATCGTGCAGGAGCAGTTCCGTATGCCCGACGCGCATCTGGGATTCCAGGCGTTGGGGATGACCCGCGGTCAGTGGCTGAGCGTGGGCATGACGTTGATCGGTGTGGGCCTCGCGATCTTCTGGTCGCGCAGCGGAAGCCTCGTCATCCCGGGCTGGGGCCGCGTTTCTTCCATCAAGATCAATCGGCGCTCGAAGTCGGAGTAAAACTCCACGCTTTCACGCAAAAAAGAAAAGGCCGGATCCCGTTGTTTTCGGGCCGGCCTTTTTTGTTTTGGAGAGCGATTCGCCTCAGCGTTTCGCGATCCCGGACTTCAAAAATTCCGCAAGCGAAAGCGTGCGCTGATCGCCAGTGGCCATCGTTTTCACGGTGACCGTGCCGGCATCGCGTTCGTTCCCGCCGAGGATGAAGGTCGACGTCGCATTGAAACGCGCGGCCTTCTTCATTTTTTTCCCCACGTTGCCGCCGCCCGCGATGAGCTCCACGTTCAAACCGGCCGCGCGCAGCTCTTCGGTGACTTTCAACGCGTAGGTCTCGGCCGAGTCGTCCGCCACGATCACTGTGGCATCGGTCGCGCCTTCCGGGAACATCGCGGGACCGGTCAAGAGCGCCAGGCGCTCCATGCCCGCGGCCCAGCCGACGCCGGGGGTTTCGTTACCGCCCATCAAGGCGACCAGGCCGTTGTAACGTCCTCCCGCGAGCACCGCCGACTGCGCGCCCAGGTGGGTCGTCGTGAACTCGAAAACGGTGTGCGTGTAGTAATCGAAGCCGCGCACCAACGAGGGCGTGAGTTGGAACTTCACGCCGACCGCCGTCAGCCCTTCCAGCACGCCATCGAAAAATTTCTTCGACTCATCATTCAGGCATTTGTCCAGGCGGGGTGCCCCTTCCAGAATCTTGCGGTCGCCCGCATCTTTCGAATCCAGAATGCGCAGCGGATTTTTCTCGAGACGGGTTTGGGAATCGGGTGAAAGCTCGGCGCGGAACTGCGAGAGGTATTCGACCAGCAGATCGCGGTGTTTCATCCGCGACGAGGTGTCGCCGAGGGAGTTGATCTCGAGCTGCACTTTGTCCGCGAGTCCCAGATCCGCGAGCATACGTGCGCCGAGCGCGATGCACTCCACGTCCGCGAACGGGGCTTCCTGGCCCAGGCTTTCCACGCCGATCTGATGAAACTGACGATAGCGGCCCTTTTGCGGACGCTCGTAGCGGAACATGGGGCCCGAGTAATAGAGCTTCAGGGGCAGATTCTGCTGGAGCCCGTTCGAGATCAACGCGCGCGCGATGCCCGCGGTGCCTTCCGGGCGCAGGGTCAGCCACTCGCCGCCGCGGTCTTGGAACGAGTAGGTCTCTTTCGAAACGGCGTCGGAGGTCTCGCCGAGCGTGCGGTGGAAAACCTCGCGGAATTCGAAGATCGGGGTGTCGATCTCTTGGTAACCGTAGCGCTGGGCCATATTCCAGGCGCGCTCGTCAAGGCCGCGAAAAATGCGGCTCGTTTCGGGGAGAAGATCCTGGGTACCCCGGGCGGGTTGCAGACGCGAGACAGGCTGTTCAGACATAATGGCTCAAAATAACCGCAGTCGCGGTGTTTAAGCAAGCCGTCGACGGGCATTTCCCTTGCCCGAGGCGGTCCCGCACGCGAGAATTGCGACCGATGAAACGCATTCAGTTCTTGGGAACCTTGGCGGTCTTCTGCGCCTCTTTGGTGGGCGGTTTTTACCTGTTTCAGGGGGCCTCGTCGTTCGCGCTCGGGGACGTCGTCGAAATCGACTGGCGACTTCTCGGGCAGCTGGATTACATCAGCGGCCAAGCGGGCGGGGAACTCGAAAAGCTGGATGGTAAAACCGTCCGCATTCCCGGCTTCATGGTCCCGCTCGAGGACGACATGAAACGCGTCACCGAGTTCTTGCTCGTGCCTTCACCGCAGGCTTGCATTCACGTGCCGCCTCCGCCGCCGAACCAAATGGTTTTGATCGATATGGCGAAAGTCTCGGGGACCGAAGTCGCTTACGGGCCGATTTGGGTTTACGGAACTTTGCACCTGAAGCCGAAGCGTCATCTTTACGGGGAAAGCTCGTTCAGCATGGACGGCGTGAAGATCGAAAAATACCAATCGCGCTAAAGGACTGACGGAAGGATTCACGGATGACCTTGAAGATCGAAAATCTGCGCTTCCGTTACCCCAACCAAAAACAGGATCTGCTCCGGATCGCCCGCTTCGAGCTGAAACCGGGCGAGAAATTGTTTCTGTTCGGTCCCAGCGGCGCGGGGAAATCGAGCTTCTTGGAGCTCGTGGCCGGGATCCAGAAAGCCCAAGCGGGAAAGATCGAAGTCTGCGGGCGCGACCTGACCCCTTTAAGTGAAAGTGAACGCGACGCCCACCGCGCGCGCCATCTGGGATTCATTTTTCAGAGTTTCAATCTGCTGCCGTTTCTGAGCGTCGACGAAAACATCCGTCTAGGGACGAGCTTCAGTCGTGAACGTGCGGCGAACGTGAAGCCCGGCGACGTCGAACATCTGATCGAAAAGCTGGGGCTCTCGGGCCTAGCCGCCCGACGCGCCGGCGATCTGAGCGTGGGGCAAGCCCAGCGTGTGGCCGCGGCTCGTGCGCTTCTCGGAAAACCCGAACTGCTGCTGGCGGACGAGCCCACGTCGGCGCTGGATCACGATCACCGCGAATCCTTTTTGAAACTGCTCTTCGACCTTGCGGCGGAATCGAAGCAGGCGATCTTATTCGTCAGCCACGACCGCAGCCTGGCCAAACTTTTCGACCGCACGGTGGATTTGCGTGATTTGTCTGTGGGCGACTCTTTGGGCGAGCATGGAAAGGCGGACACATGAATCTGGCGCGCATCGCTTGGGCCTCTTTGCTTTCGCGCCGGGCCGCCAGTCTGCTGACGCTGTTTTCCATCGCGATTTCGGTGGCGCTTCTCATTTCCGTTGAGCGTTTGAAACAAGGCGCGGAAGAAGGCTTCACGGGCGCGATCAGCCAGACGGATCTGATCGTCGGGGGGCGCACGGGGCCGCTCAATTTGCTTTTGTATACGGTCTTTAATCTGGGAACGGCATCGACCCAAGTGGGGATCGAAACCTTCGACAAATACAAAGCGCATCCGGCGGTGGATTGGGTGATTCCGATCTCGCTCGGGGACGGGCACCGGGGCTTTCGCGTCGTCGCCACCGATGCCTCGTTCAAAGAGCATTACCGTTTCAAAAAAGACCGGCAGATCGAATTGAAAGACGGCGTTTGGTCCGCCGGGATCTGGGACGTGGTTCTGGGCGGCGACGTCGCGCGGAGCCTGGGCTACAAGCTGGGCGACAAGGTCGTGCTGGCGCATGGTGTGACTTCGGGTGAAGGCATCCTCAATCACGACGACAAACCTTTCACCGTGGTCGGCATCATGGAGCCCACGGGCACCGCGCTCGATCAGTCCCTTTACATCACGCTGGAAGGGATGGAGGGCATTCACGTCGACTGGAAAGACGGGGCGATGCCGCAGCCTGGGCAAGAGATCGCGGCCGCGAGTCTAAAGATGGAAGATCTGCGCCCGCACAACATCACGGCATTTTTCCTGCGCACGAAAACCCGTATCGAAACTTTGCGTTTGCAGCGCGAGATCAACACCGACACAGCCGAGCCTTTGCTCGCGATCATTCCGGGCGTCGCCTTGGGTGAACTGTGGCGTTCGCTCGGTCATGTCGAAAGCGCGTTGCGCGGAATTTCGTGGCTGGTTCTGATCACGGGGCTTTGCACTTTGATCGTGGCGCTGCTCACGTCGCTCGGCGCGCGCCGCCGCGAAATGGCGATCCTGCGCGCGGTGGGCGCGGGGCCCGCACACATCATGGCGCTCCTGGGACTTGAAGCCGTGGGGCTCGTTGGCCTCGGCGCTCTCTTGGGTTATGTGCTGCAAGCGGCGGGCTTCTGGGCCCTGGGCCTTTACCTGAAAGCCGAGTACGGCGTGGTCCTTTCGGACGCCATCTTTTCCGTGGGACAAGTGAAGCTCTTCGCGGGCGCACTCATCCTGGGCCTGGTCGCGGGCTTGATCCCCGCGATCTCGGCCTTCCGCATGTCGGTCCGCGACGGGTTACGTCCGCCGGCATAACGGCGGAGCTGCGTTCATCCCGCCGGCTTAATCCGGCGGAGCTGCTTTCACTCCGCCGGTTTGACGGCAGAGCAGGATTCCAGCTGCCCGTTTGATCCGGCGGAAGAGCAAGTTTTCAGTCCGGCGAAGCCATGCCGATCCTGTCGTTCCACTTCCGATTCGGAAGTCGCGAAAGCCCGGCTCAAACCTCGTGGACCACGTCCCGCAGAGGCAGCCGGTGGCGGGGCGCCCAGGTTCCACGCTCGGCCTCGAAGCCGACCGAGATGACCATGACGATTTTGGTGGCCGAACCCAGTTTCAAAAACCGGCGCAGGCGACAGTCGTCGAAGCCCTCCATCATGCAGGTCTGCAGACCCTGCGCGGTGGCGGCCAGCACGAAGTTTTCGGCGGCGAGCGCCGCGGACTTCACCGCGACCTCTTGGATGTCCCGGCGTGAGTAGGGGCCGCGCACGATGGGACGGAACAGTCCCACCGAGTTTGCCGCGATCCACTTGAAGGGCGCGAACATGTTCAGAAAACCCCAGCGGTAAACGAAGGGGACCAGGCGCTCATAGTAGAGCAGAATCTGCGCGGGGGCCTTCGCGTCCTTCACCCATTGGATCAAGGAGCCTTGCGAACGGCGCCACGCTTTTGGATTTGCGGTGATGACGACGAGCTCCTGCGCGGTCCGCGCCGCCGATTGCGACAGACAGGCGCGGACGCCCGCGGCTTTGGCTTCAGGTGAACGCAACCAGTAAAAATCCCAGGTTTGCGTATTGGAGGAGTTAGGCGCCAGGATCGCCGCCTGCAGGCATTTCTCGATCATGGCGGGAGGCACGGGCTCGGGGGTGTAACGGCGGATGCTGCGACGTTTTTCCAGAATACGGAAGAGGCTCTCGATTTCGTTCATGGGCCATGATCTGCGCCGCCCCAAAGGAAACGTCAATCTTCCGTGAAGGCCGCCACCGTGCATTTACAAGTGCATTTTCGGTGACAGCCGCGTGTCGTGAGGCTTATCTCGAGCGCAACCGGAGGACTCCCATGCGCTTCATCTTGCCGCTCTTGTTCGTGCCCTTGATCAGCCTCAGCACCCTGGCCGCTCCCGCGAAAAAATCCGTGGAGATCCTTACTCCGCGCGGCGCGAAGATCGTGATCGATCTGTATGACGGCGCCCCCGGCGCGACAAGGCTGATGCTGCTGGCCCCCGGTCAAGGTTGCAACGCCCGCCTTGAGATGTATGACCGTCTCGCGGAAGAGTCCCAAGACACCGGCGTGCGCCTGGCGCGTTTGTACTGGGCGTACTGCGTGGCCGATCCCGCGAAGGGGCAGCCGAGCGGGATGCTCGAAAATGAAATCGAGGACATGGAAACCGCCATCCAGAAGCTCGCGACCGACTTGAGCCTGACGCGCGAGCAGATCGTGCTCGGTGGCAAATCACTCGGCAGCTTCGTCAGCCACGACATCTTCCGTCGTGAGGCGAAGCACCCCTCGCTCGTTCTTTTGACTCCGGTGTGCAGTCACGCCGAAAAAGAGGGCGAGCCCGCGCAAAACTACATGAACGAAAACTACCCCACGCTGGCGACCGAAACCCGCCCGGTGCTGGTCGTGAACGGAACTTCGGATCCCCTGTGCGAAACGCGCCACCTGTTGGAATTCCTGGCGGGCAAAGGTCCGAACTTCAAAGTCATGGTGACCCACGGCAATCACGCCCTCGGCATGACCGATGCGAACGGCACTTGGTTGGATGCGGAGTACACGGCGAATCTGAAGGCCGTGGGGCGTTGGATTTTTTCCTGGTTCTGATCCCTTACTTCCGATTCGGAAGTGGATTTTGAAATAGAAAGACCGCCTTCGGGGCGGTCTTTCTGTTTTAAGCCGTCGTCAGTCTTGTCTAAACGGCTGACGCCGCTTCTGGTCTTTTGCGAAAACGGCTTACGCCGTTTTCTTCACCTTCTCGTCGTATTCGGCGACGGGGTCCGAGAATTCGGTTTCGATCACGATCTCTTCGCCCGCAGGGGTGCGGTAGCCTTTGACCTTGTAAAGACGTAGGGGTTCGGTCTTTCCTTTGACCGTCGCTTCACCGGCGACGTGGGAAAGGTAGTTGGGACCGATCTTGTCGATGACCGCTTGGCTGACCAAGAGGTCCGAGCCAAAGGCTTTCGTCGAAGCTTCGATCCGTGAGGTCATGTTCACGGTGTCGCCGATGACCGTGTACTCCATTCGCTCTTGCGAGCCGATGGTGCCCGAGATCGCGGGGCCGCAGTGCAATCCCATCCCGATGCGGATCGGGTCTTGACCTCGGCTGGCGCGTTTGGTGTTGAGTTCGACCAAGGCCACGCGCATTTCCAAACACGCCATCAGCGCGTTTTGGGTGTCGTTCTCGTTCGTGTGGGGCGCGCCCCAGACCGCCATGATCGCATCGCCGATGAATTTGTCGACGACTCCTTGGTGGCGATTGATGATCCCGACCATCACCTCGAAGTACTCGTTCAACATCTCGACGACCTCTTCGGGGGAGCGGTTCTCCGAGAACGCCGTGAACCCGCGAATATCCGAGAAGAAGACGGTGACCTGTTTGTTCTGGCCGCCGACGCCGATGTCGTTTTTCAGCAAGTCTTCCGCGACCGAGGAGCCGTGGAATTTCGAGAACAGGTTTTTCACCTTGTCCCGCTCTTTCAAGCCTTCGGTCATGTTGTCGAAGGCGTGCGCCAGATCGTGGACCTCGTCCTCGACCCAGCCTTTGATCTTTTCCGAGGCCTTGATGTCGAAGTTCCCTTTTGAAACCAAACGCACCAAGGTCGCGAGCACTTCGATCGGGCCCGTCAACGTCATCGAGAACAGGAAGATCAAGATGATCGCGACCGACAGGATGATGCCCGCGGTCTTGAAGGCGTTTCGTTTCATTTCGTTCGCGGGCGCGATGATCGTGGATTTCGAGATTTCCGAAAAGACGATGACGCCCAGATGTTCGAGCTTCACGTAGGCACCGACGATCTCTTCGTTGGTTTTCGGGTCCACCGCCATGACCTGACGGCGCGGCTGCTGATCGGGCAGGGCGCGCGCGACCATGACCTCTTGCGAGAAGTCGGTTTTCGCCATCACGAGTTTTTCGTCCGGATGGGCGAGCAACCAGCCGTTGCGATCCACCAGGAACAGGGTGCGTTCGGACTCGTTGGCGAAAGCTTTCTGGATCAAGGCCAAGCTGAAGTCGACGAGCAGGATGTGCGTGACCTGGTCTTTCGCGTCCCGCACCAAAGGAATCCCCAGGGTCGCGAGCGCCGGGCCGTTTTCGGTGCTGGCGTTACGGAACTCGAAGCTTTTGTGCAAGATCGAGTTCAGCGGAAAGTTCTGCGCGGTTCGCAAGGCCTCGAACGACTCGGGCGTCCACTTCTGCGCTTCGAGGAAAGCCGACTTCGTTTGACGGGCGAGCAACGTGATCTCGCCGCCTTTGCGCTGCCAGATTTCCGCGTTCACGAAAGCATTTTCCTTTTCGAAAGCGCTCGCGAAGGCTTGGTACAACGGATGTTGCGGCGGCGTCGCGGTCGGCGGAGCGGCCGACACGACCGGCGTCTCCGGCACGGCCGCGGGGGGCATCGCTTCAGAGCCCGGCGCGACCGGAGCGGCTTCCGTGACGGTCGCGGCATCGACGGCGGCGGGGACGGGAGCGCTGGCGTGCGGGAACGCCGCGATCCCCGGAACCTGCTGCGCGTACTGATAGTACTGACCGCCGAGCTTTTGGGTGCGCTCCAGGATCGAAAGCAAGTTCTGCTCGACCTCGATGGCTTTCGCCGTCGCTTCGGTCATGTTCGAGTATTCCTCGCGTCGCAGGAGTTCTTTCTCGAGGTTCTGCGAGGTCTGCAGCACGAAGAGGGACGTCGACGAGACGAGCAGTCCCAAGAACAACGTGATCAGCTTCAGCATGATCGGGATTTTCAAGAATTTCCGTTTCATAACGCCCACTCCAGAAACAGGTTGAGGTAGTGACCCGTGATCTTCACCGTGTTCGTGCGATCGTGCGAGGATTTATAAGCTTGTGAATCTTGACGGTAAGCATATCCGATCAGCCCCGACGCGCGTTCGGTGATACGGTACGAACCGAGCAGTCCCGCCTGATAACTGAGGCTCGGCGCCACGGGGTTGCCGGTCGGAGTTTTGACGGACATCAGGCTCGCGTAGGCTTGCGCGTTCACCTGGAATCCGAGCTTCGGTGAAAGCGCCCACCAGTATTCGATGCCGTACTGGGGACCCGCGGCGATGATCTTGTCGATGCGGTCGATACCGTTCAAATCGCGCGCGATGATTTCGGGAAGCTCTTTGTAGAAGATGCCGCCCTTTTGCCGGAACTCGCCACTGCGACCGATGAT
This sequence comes from Pseudobdellovibrionaceae bacterium, assembly GCA_019637875.1. NCBI lineage: Bacteria > Pseudomonadati > Bdellovibrionota > Bdellovibrionia > Bdellovibrionales > Pseudobdellovibrionaceae > Pseudobdellovibrionaceae bacterium. Next base: position 168,489 of record JAHBUW010000011.1, read on the forward strand.
GGTGCGGCGAACGGCGCTGAACTCGAGCGACATGAAAGTGGGGTTTTGGCCCGCGACCGTGAAACCCGAAAGATCCGCGATCCCCAGGAAACCCCAAGGGCTGCGGCCCGAGATCCAACCCGTACCGATACGACCGGTTCCGCCGAAGTTGTTCGGCAGGTCTACTTGCAGCGGCGCGGAGCCGCCGTTGTCGGCGTTGATTCCCGAGTAGGCCATTCCCGTCACGAGATAACTTGCCACCACGAACCAGCCCGTCGTGCGAACGATCGACTGGCGGAGCATCGCCGCGTATTCGGCTTCCTCGCTGCGATCGCCGTCGGCGACGTTGAACTGAATCGTAGAGATTTTCGAATTTTTGCGGAATCCCGCCTGCGAGCGCACGTTCAGGCGGTAGTTTCCACCGGGCCACGAGGGTGCGAAAGCGAACTTGTCGCCGGTGAATTCCTTCTGCGCATCGACGTTCTTCCACTTGTTGGTGGTCGCGTCCTTGATCTGCAGCGTGTAGTGCACGCTCTGGGCGTAGGGAACGTTTTGCCACTTGAGCTCGCGGACGAACGGGTTCGGTGGTTCTTCGAGCTGGGGCCGCTCGAGCATGGGTCCCCAGAGCTCGAGATGGCCTTTGAGCGGAGTTTCCGAAGTCAGGCCTTCGCGGTTTTTGGCGATCAGGCTCCATTTGTATTCGCGGCCCACGGGAAGTTCGACCTGCAGCGAAGTTTCGGACACTTCGAGCGTCTTAAAGACCTGGCCGTCCGGCCCTTCGATTTTCAGTTCGTAAGAGTCCGCACCGGGGACGGCACCCCAGCGAAACGGAACATCAGAACGTTCGGGATCTTTCGCGTCAATGCGCAGATGATTTTTCAAATCGGTCGACTGCGGCGGTTCGAGCATGACGGTCAGCTCGACCGCTTCGGACCAGTCCCCGGGGACCCGGCGGCGATCTTTCGAACGGACACGCATTTCGTAGAATCCGGGGGACAGTCGTCCCTTCCAGATCGAGTCTTTGGTGTTGTAAACCTCGGGTTTGGAGTTGGCTTTGGGCTTACGCGTGACTTCGACGTCGTACGTGACCGCGCCTTCGGTGGTTTCCCATTCGAGCGAAACGTCGCGCGCGGGCAGAATGGGCGCGTTTTCGGCGAACGCGGTTCCCGCATACAAGAGAAGGAAAAAGGTGAAGATCCGGCGTTTCATCAGTCCACCTGGATCCTTTTCACCTTCGGCGCGGAAAGTCCGCTGCTGTCGGGGACGATGACTTGCCGGGCTTCGGGCTCGGTGGTCGGGCGACCATACTGGTCGATCGCGCGGATCTCGAGCTCGTAGCGGCCGGGCAGCAGTGCTTCCAAGTGCGCGGAAGACTTTTGGGACTTCAGCGACGAGATTTCACGTCCCTCGCTGGACTTCAATTTCAGTTCGAAGTTTTTGGTGCCCGCGGGGGCGCGCCACCGCAGGTTCAAGTCACCTTTGTTATCTGCGCGCAGGTCACCCTTTTCCGGCAAGAAGACCGGGGCGGGGACGGGCGGGATCAAATTCAGATCGAAACCGCGGTTCTCGGATTTCGAAAGCACGCGTCCGTCGGCGTCGAGAGCTTCGACCGAGGCGATCCAGCGACCGGGTCCCGGCAGTTTGGTGGTGTGCCGTGTTTCTTTCAGATCGAAGTTCAGTACGTTCGTGCTTTCGGGATTCTGCAAATCCGTTTCGCTGGGCGCCAAACGCAGGCGCCACATTTTGATGTCGGGGTCGGCCGTCGCGTTCCACTTCAGATTCGCGGTCGGCTCGACGGGATAGTTCATCGCTTTTTCGATGTCCCAAACGATGTTGATGACCTTGGGCGGTTTCACCCAGATTTCGAATTGCTGCGGCGGTGCCGAAATCATTTCGCGCTCATCCGGATAGAAACTCGAAACGCGCCAGTGGTATTTACCGCCCGGCAGAATCCGCTCGGCGCTGTTTTGCCCCGTCTTGAACTTTTCGCTGAAGAGCGTCTTGCGGAAAGACGAGTCGGTCGCGACTTCGAGGGTCGTTTCCGAAACACGGTCCGGAGCCGACCATTGGAAGGTGATGGCCAGACCTTCGCTTTGGAGCGTGATGAACTCGTTCTGCGCGGGTTGGATGATGGAAGGCGCGGGCAACGCGCCGACTTCCAGACGCTGCACGGGAGTTTCGCTGATGGTGGTGCCGGCCGCGACGGCGACGACTTTCCAGAAGTGCACGCCGGGTTTCACCACGAAAGCGAGTTCGTCGGCCGCCGTGGGGCGAGCTGCGTCGATGCGATTCAAGCTTTTGCGCGAAGAACCCATCCACAATTCGAACTTCGCGCCGGGCGCATCGCCTTCCCACTGAAAGCGCTGGGCCGAGGGATTTTGCGCCGAGACGAAAACGGGAGCATCCGCCCGCGGCGCGAGCGCTTTGAGGAGCGGCGTGTTTTCACCACCGAGCGAGCTCACGTCGCCGGACTTCAGGTTTTGTTTCACGCCGTCCTGTTCGACCGTCGCCGATCCCTTCAAGACCTGAACGTCGAGGGATTTGCCTTCGGTTTTCGAGAGCGAGACGGTCGCCTTGGACAGATCGACGGCGCCCTGGTCGGATTTCAACGTCAGCTTTTCGTCGCCGCCCGGGCCGTCACCCTGCGCGACGAAGACGCTACCATCCAGCAGCTCGAGGTTGATGTTGTCCGCGTCTTTCGAGATCACGATCAACGATTCGGGTTCGATGTCGAGCGTGCGTCCGTTGCCTTTGAACTGCAGCTTCGCTTGGCCGAGACGCGCGGTGCGGATCGCTTCGCCGGGATAGACGGGATCCGCGTTTTCGAGCTCCTGCCAGATGGTGCGTTTGATGGGACGACGTTCGACTTCGTTGTCGACGCGAACGACGAAGGCCACGGGCTCGCGATCACCCGCGAGTGATTTCGGAGCGGTGGCTTCGTAAATGTAAATCGTGGCGCCGTAACAAAGCAGCGAGCTGATCACCGCAATACTTAAGCGCAGCCAAAATCGTTTCATCCCCTTGAAAGATCGGCGGAAAACGCTGTCTTCTTGATCATTTCGAAGATTCGGATTAGTCTTTCGGACCTATGTCCAACGAGACTTCCGACCAGAAACCGCGCGAGCGGAAAAACTACATCACGCCGACCGGCTTTCAGCGTCTGAAGGACGAGTTTCAACATCTGATGCAGGTCGAACGTCCAAAGCTCGTCGAGACCGTGGCCTGGGCCGCCTCCAACGGCGATCGCAGCGAAAACGCCGATTACATCTACGGAAAACGGCGCCTGCGCGAAATCGATTCGCGACTGCGTTTTTTGACCGGGCGCCTGGAAGCCGCGGTGGTCGTCGACCCCGCGACCCTGTCGGGCCACAAGGTGGTGTTCGGCTCCACGGTCACCCTGGAAACCGAGGACGGGGAAACGCTGAAGTACCAGATCGTCGGCGAAGACGAGTTCGACGCGAAAACGGGCCGGATCTCTTGGCGGTCGCCGGTCGCGACGGCCCTTTTGGGGAAAAGCGTGGGCGACGAAGTCATGCTGAAGAAACCGTCGGGCGATGAAACGGTCGAGATCGTCGACCTCGAATTCATCTGAACAAATTTCTAGCTGCCGAACGAAACCCCTCGACAAAATCCAAGCCTCCAGCGAAGTTCCGCCGACGTTAAGATTTCATACGCCGTGGGGCGGGAGGGGGTTCTGGTGAAGTCGTTCGTTGTTGGTTTTGTTTTGTGCACCGTCTTCGCGAGCGTCTCCGCGCAGGCCGTTTACCCGGAAGATTTTAAAGGCTTCGCGCATGAGGCCACGGTCACCGACGATCGTGATCTCGTGAAAGCCAATCGTGACCGCCGCACCGTTCGTTTCTTGCGCGCGGCCAATCTGACCGTCACGAAGCTGATGCCCGACGATACCCAAGGCAGTCGCCACCAGCGCTTCTACGCGAAGCTCAGCGATGCCTCGGAAGTCTACATCGTTTACTCGCTGGAGTACGGCCGGGTGCGCGTTCCCGTCACGGTCGGAAGCCGTATCGGCGTCGGCGGGGAGTACCGCTGGACGAAGTTTGGTGGCCTTTTGCATTGGGTGCACGAGGATCATCGAGATCAGCGGCCCGACGGCTACGTCGAAGTCCGGGGCGTGCGTTACGGCAAAGACCGGTAAAACCCAAGGCTGCGCGGCGCGTTTCCATTAAGAAATCTTGGGGCACCCATCAGTGCCCCAAATGTCCCGTCTGAAAAATTTATGAAATGGCTCCGAAATGGGTGGCCCAAGCCCAACGGCGTTGACTGAAAACCGCCGGACTGTTGGATTCCGCCGCAGCAAAACACCCTCAATATGACACGTACCGCGGGATCGCGGGCGCGTCCCCAAAGAAAGGTCTCTCGATGAAAACTCTCGTTTTCGCAGTAGCGTCTCTGTTGGCTTCGGCAGCAATGGCTTTCCCGGCTGTTAAAGACAAGTCGGTCTTCAATGGTATCTACGCTGGTGCGGCTGGCGGTCAGATCGAATTCGTCCAAACTCTGGAACTGACAAAGTTCGACTCGGCTTCGAACAAGTACACTCTGGCGAACACTTTCGCGCTCCCGAACGGTCAAGTTCAGGCGCAAGAAGTTGAAGTCGATGCGGCTCAACTGATGACTAAAGAAAAAGTGGCTGAGATCCTCGCTCAGTGTGAAGCGGCTGGCGCGACTTTGGGTGAAACCACTGTTCCCGCGGGCACTTTCAAGACTTGCCAAGTCCCCACTCAAAACGGTGGCACCGTGTGGGTTGCGGAAGTTCCGTTCGGTTTCGTGAAAGAGATCTACTTCGACCAAGACATGAACCGCATCGAAGTCGAACTCGCTTCGACCGTTTCGGGTCAGTAATCGTCCCAAGGCACGTCACGGCTCTGCCGTTGACGGATGCGTTCACCGCTTCGTGATGAAGCGGTGAACTTCAGAACCCGGCGCCCGCAAAGGCCCGGGTTTTTTCGTTTTGAGACTCATTTTGAAACGATGAAGTCTCCGACATTCGGAGTGAAAATCTCAGTCGGCGCCGGAGGAGAACCTCGGCTATCCTGATCTACGTGAAACCCGTCTTCGCGCGCGTCGCACTCCTATCGGCATTGACCCTGCTCGGTTTTCAGAACTGCGGGCAGAACTACGACGTCGCGAGCTCCGATGCGGCTTCGGCCGTGACTCCCGAAGATATCGAGGCCGCGTGCCGCGCGCAGACCCCGAAAGCCTACACGCTGAACGTTCAATTCGACGACCCCGGCGATTGCGGTTGGGGCGCCGGCCGAAACTTGCCATTGACCCCGATGGGCGAAGGTTACGTGAGCGCGCACCGTGAGCAGGTGGTCATCGCGGATCTTCCGACGAACGCGAAAGTTTGCGGACTGAAATTCCGGATGGACTCGCAGTACATGCGTTACGATGACCAGATGCTATTGCATTTGAACGGTCGGGTTTTCGCGGCGACTTACGCCCCGATGGTGGCGATGCTCGACGTGGATGATGGACTGCGGGTTTACGACTGGGAAAAACTGCGTGGTCGCGCCGCCGATCCTCGTGGTTACGACGTGTATTGTTTGGGCGCGCGCGAAGGACTTTCGAGCTGTCGTATTCCCCGGAGCGAATCGACGGGGCAATTGGAGCTGTCGTTGGATCAGTCCTTAATGTATCGCCTTTCGGCGGCCCGTTCTGCCGGAACCCCCGTGCAGTTGGGGCTGGTCACGACGGGTGACAACGATGCCAACGACTGCCGTCATTCGACACTGCGGTTCGCTCTCGATTTCACTTACGTGGATTAGTTTGCTTTCTTCAAAGGGACGAGGGCCAGCGCCTGCTCGACGGCTTTCGATAGCACCTCGAGATCAAGGGGCTTCGTCAGGAAAATCGTGACGCCCAATTGACAGGCCAAATACTCGATCACTTCCGAATATCCTGACATCAGAATCACGGGCGTGCGCGCGTCGGCCGGTTGGGCGCGATTGATCCAATTCAAAAGATCGCGCGCTGAACCGTTTGGCATACGCACGTCCGAAATGATCACGTCGACTTTTTCTTTGCGTAGGAGTTCGATGGCCGAAACGGCCCCATCCGCTTCGAGAGGGACGTAGCCGCGTGACGAAAGTGCCTTGACGAGCGTGGTGCGCAGGTCGGCCTCGTCGTCGACGATCAAAATGCGGTAGGCGTGCGGATTGCCCTTGGATGACCCAGTCATTCATTCTTCATATCGGCCCGGGGCCGTTTTCGATCAGGTCCAGGAATCGCGGAAGCTACCGATTTCACGGGAGCTTCACGGTTACACCTGGACTTTATGGTTAGCCTGGACCGACGTCAGGACATCGGGATTTTCTCGTCCGACCAGCGGTACGGAGTGATTCCGGGGGGTAGCATGAAGAAACCGGTATTGAACATCAGGTTCATCGTCTTGGCTTTGGTCTGGCGTAGGTCCCGGCCTTTGGGCGCGCCGTTGTCGACGATCAAAAGTCCGTCCAGTCCCGCCGCCGCGTAAGTGTGGCTGGGCGAAAGTCCAAGGGTGTGAAACATGATCGCGCCGACGGGGGCGCGAAATTCGTGCGCCGAGTACGGAACCCAGCCCGCTTTGAAGAGCGCTTTCGACAATCCGGTGACCGAGGCGGTCTCTTTCCAGATCAGGTTGTTCTTATTCTTGTCGTTGAAATCGACGGTCAGGTCGTAACCGGCGCGCGCGTAGGCTTGGCGAATCACTTCCGACATGAATTCCGCGCAGGGCACATTGCCGAAGCCGTGGCGTTTGGCCGTGCCTTCCGTCGCGATCGTCCAGGCGCCGGATTTCGCGATATCACCGCTCGCCTCGAACTTTTTCGACTGTTCGATCGCTTGGGCCGAGGCCATAAACATCAATTCCGATTCTTGCAGACCCCGGTTGCGGTCCACGGCGCGCTGGATTTCGCGGAAGATCTTCTGCGATTTCGTCAGATCGCCCGCCGAAATTTTGTCTTTCGTGATGGGTTGATTCAACCGCGCGCCGAAACGTTCCTGCAGACGTTTGGAATAGTCGCGGCGGGGGCGTCCGACCGAGTCGTAAAGACCGCCCGGAGTGACGCGCGTGCGGATTTTGTCGAGCTGCGACTCGTCCCGGTCTTGGGGGTAGGGACCGTTTTCGAGGGCTTGCACGACGGTTTCTTTGCGGGGTAGGACGGGGATTTGTTCGGGCCCCTTGGGCGTGACATTCGTGTCACGTTTCGGGGAAGGTTCGGTCGTCGGCTTGGGGGTTTCGGTCCGGTCAAAGACCGTCGGGTCGATATCGCCGCCGGGAAGCGCGATCGCCTCGGCATCGGTCATTTGAAATGAGTTTTGGCGGGGGCCGCAGGCGACGAGCGAGGTCAGGAGCAAACCCATCACGACCGAGACTGTCCACT